>DASRBG010000115.1:0-8844 GCA_035653735.1 Gemmataceae bacterium | reverse complement strand
TCCCGGGATAGACGTGGTCGATATTGCAGACGACAACCTCGCGACCCGACTGGAGCCATTACAGCAGGCCGCGGCCGGAACACAGAGTTCCTGCTGGGGCTTGCTGTCGCCCTGTCCGGGGCGCCCGGCATCTGGGCCATTGCGGGAGACAGCGATGGAATTGACGGAACGGAAGATGCGGCTGGTGCTTTGATTGGTCCGGATACGCCGCGGCGCGCCGCCGAGAAGCGTCTCCACGCACGCGGTCTTCTGGCAGCCCATGACAGCTACACGTTCTTCGATTCCCTTGGGGATCTCGTGCGCACAGGGCCAACGCTCACGAATGTCAATGACATTCGCGCCGTGCTGATCACAGGCGGCGAGTCAGAAATGAGGTAACCCATGCGTCGTCATCGACGGGCAAAGATCGTTGCGACTGTCGGCCCCGCCAGCAATTCTCCGGACATGCTGAAGGCGCTGTTTCTTGCAGGCGTGGATACGTTCCGTCTGAACTTCAGCCATGGAACGCAGAGTGATCACGCGCGGGTTCATGCGGCCATCCGAAAGCTGGAACAGGATGTCAACCGCCCCATAGGCATCCTGCTGGACTTGCAAGGCCCGAAGATCCGGGTCGGAACATTGCGCGATGACAAGATTTCCGTCGAGCCGGGGCAGACGATCCGGTTCGTCCTCTCCGGATCGGACGGCGACCATTCCGCGATTCCGCTGCCGCACCGGGAGATCTTTGCCGCTGTAGCCCCGGACCACGATCTCCTGATCGATGACGGCAGAGTCCGCGTCCGGGTCACCGGACTCGGGAACGATTTCATTGAAGCCAAAGTGATTGTCGGCGGCACGATCTCGAACCACAAGGGGGTCAATCTCCCGGGGACGGTGCTTGATCTTTCGCCGCTCACCCCGAAGGATCGCAGTGATCTGGAGTTCGGGCTGAAGCTCGGTGTGGACTGGGTCGCGCTGTCCTTCGTGCAGAAGCCATCCGATATGATCGAGGCCCGAGGTCTTGTCGGAGACCGTGCCGGTCTGATGGCCAAGATCGAGAAGCCCGCGGCGCTCGAGCGGATCGACGATATCATCCGTCTGTCCGACGCCATCATGGTTGCGCGGGGAGATCTCGGAGTCGAAATTCCACATGAGGACGTGCCAGGTCGTCAGAAGGAGCTGGTGCGCGCCTGCCGACTTGCCGTGAAGCCCGTGATCGTCGCGACGCAAATGCTGGACTCCATGATCGCCGCGCCCACCCCGACACGTGCGGAAGCCTCCGACGTTGCCACCGCGATCTATGATGGGGCAGATGCCGTGATGCTATCGGCGGAATCGGCCACGGGTCGATATCCGCGCGAGGCGGTCGAGATGATGGATCGCATTATCCGGAGCACGGAGCAGCACAAGATGTACCGCTCCATCGTGGAGGCGACCCAGCCCGGCGAAGAGCAGACTCCGCCACATGCGGTCGCCACGGCGGCGGCTGACCTCGCCTCCGTCGTCCACGCCGCGGCCATCGTGGCCTATACTTCCAGCGGAACAACGGCGGCACGCGTCGCGCGCAAGCGGCCGAGCCTCCCGATCCTCGCCATTACCCCTAGCCGTGACACTTCCCGCCGCTTGTGCCTGCTCTGGGGCGCTCACAGCGTCCTTTCCGAGGACGTAAGGAGCTATGAAGAGATGGTCGAACGCGCGACGGCCTTTGCACTCGATGGATTCGCGTCGAGCAGAGATCTGCTGGTCGTTGTCGCTGGCATTCCGTTTGCGCTCGCGGGAACGACCAACAACGTACGATTGATTTCGCTGCCCTGACTCAATTCAAGGACTGCTGCCTCTGCGGCAAAGCCATATTGGTCGCTGAGGCAATGTTGCGTCCTTCGGCGTCCGCGTGCGTGATCGGTATTGAGAATTGAAAAATTGCGCCGCGTGGTTTGGCTTTTGCAACCCATAAACGGCCGCCATGCGCTTGGACGATTGACCGGCATATTGAGAGCCCCATCCCCAGACCCGTCGCCTTGGTCGTGTAGAAGGCGTCAAAGACCCGCTCGGAATCCGACAGCCTAAGCCCGGGGCCCGAGTCCTGAACCACCACGCTCACCGCGCCCCTCTCGAACTCACCGGTACTGATGATCAATTCGCGCACGCCTTCGTCGGCGCCTTTCATCGCCTCTATGGCGTTCACTACCAGATTGAGTATCACCTGCTGCAGCTGCACCCGGTCTCCATTGAGCATCGGCAAGCCTTCGGCAAGCTTGGTCTTGAGCACGACCCCGTTCTTGCTGGCTTCGCCCCGGGTCAAATCGCCGATTTCGCGCACGGCCTCGTTGATGTCGAAACTCTCAATGCGTGGCGCCGATTTCTTGACGAGGTTGCGAATACCCGTAATGATATTCCCGGCGCGAGCCACGTCCGCTATAATCTGCTCAAGTGACTCCCGGGTGTTTTCAATTGCGGGAGGATCCCTGGAAAGCCATCGCAGCGCGGCGCTTGCGTTGGTGCCCACCGCGGTCAGGGGCTGACTGATCTCGTGTGCAATCGACGCGGTGAACTGCCCCATCGTGGCGACCCTGTTCGCGTGCGCCAGCTCCGTTTGCATCTGACGGAACAACTCCTCGGCCCGTTTGCGCTCGCTCAGATCGAGTACGAAAGCCACACCTTCATCGCCGCCGTCCTCGAACCTCGCGGCGCCAATCAGAACCGGGACGCGGCTGCCATCCTTCCGAAAATAATCGCGCTCAAACGGCCGCGCCATTCCGGTGATCTTGACGTCATCGAGCGCCTGCGCGGCCCGCTCGCGCCATTCCGGCGGGATCAAATCCGTCCAGCGCACCCGGCCAGAAACGAAATCGTCCCGGGAAAATCCCAGCATGCGGAGAAAGGTATCGTTGGCTTCGATGATCCGACCCTCGAAGTGAAAAATCACGATTCCGATAATGTTGGCGTCGACCAGGCGCCTGATCCTTCCTTCACGCTCGGCCAATTCATGGTAGAGATGACTGTTCTCCAGCGATATCGCCGCCTGAGAGGCCAGCACCTTGAGCAGCGATGCCCGAGCCGGCGAGAATGCCCCCTGCGTGAGGCTGTTTTCGAGATATAGCACTCCAATCATTCTTGCTTGTCGAACCAGCGGCAGGCAGAACACCGAACGGCATCGGTTGCGAGCGAGGTAATGATCCGATGAGAATTCATTAGGCATCGAGGCGTCGCTCAGAAGAACGCTCTCCTGTGTTCGCAGCACGTACTGCAGCATGCTCAGCGGAAGCTCCGACCCTGTAGCGGCGGTACGGAGTAGGCGCACCTCTAGTCCGTCACGCTGCACCCTGGCCTCCGCTTCGACCCGCGCATCCTCGCCTTTGCATAGTATCAGGAGGCCTCGATCGGCGCCGGCATGCTCGATCGCGATGGCCATCAGTTGGTGGATCAGCTTCTCGAACACAATCTGGCTCGAGAGCGCCTGGGACAGCTTGATCACCGTGGCGAGGTCCAGGTACTCGAGCGGCGCGCCGATCGAGCCGCTCCCCACAGGCAACGGACCGGCCTCCCTGAGCAGTGGATGCAATTGGTCGAGCTGCTTCACCTTGCCGAGGGCGCCCCAGCGGAGATAGCAGTAACGGGCATTCCGAAGGTACGCCTGGGCGATCGTCTCGAATCCGCGGCAGGAATAAAAGCGTCCCGCAAGCTCATTGCCGAGGCCTTCGTCCTGTATGAAGCCGTGCTCCCGTGAAAGCCTGATGGCCTCTTCATAAAGCCGCTCCGCTTCCAATTCCCGGTGTTCCAGACGTGCGATCTCGGCCGCGACCAGTGCGTGCCTTTCCCGGAAGATCGGTGCGCAATTGTCGGCCCACTCGCGCAACGGCTCCAGATGCGCCTTGACCGACGCCAGCACGGCGTGACGCTGTTCTGCGCCGGCGCGATCACAACCGGCCGCAATGGCCAGTGCGCGGTAAAAATGATATTCGGTGACGTGGATCTGGGCGTCCGACGACCATAGCAATGCTCTGGCGCGATCAGCCGCCGCGACCGCGGCGTCGTAGTCACCCGACATGAAGCGGGCCTGAAGCTTGAGCACCCAATACCAGCAGACCATGGTCGCCATTCGATCCGGCGTCAATTGTGCCTCAAATGCTTCCTCGTCGAACTGCGCGTCGCTGAAAGTCGAGAAATGCGCGGTCCGTCCACGCATGTTCTGGATCAAGCGCTGCTGGCTGACGACAATATCCGCGGCATCGCGAAAATTGAGCTTAAGAGCGAAGGCAAGCGCTGCTTCAGTTTCTTTCCAGACCTCATCGAGGTTGTCACCGCGGACAAGACACGCTTCGATTCTGTAATTGTGGCTGTAGCAGGCGAAGGTGTAGTCACCTGCGTCGAGCGCGGCCTGAAACGCCGCAGCGGTGAGATCGACCGCGGTCGTTATGTTCTGGCTCCAGAAAGCGAGCAGGCTCTTGGCGAGCCGGCTCTTGGCTGTATGGGTCATAAACCCGTGTTTCAGGCCGAGGCGCAAAGCCAGTTCGCCAAAGCGGTAGCCCTCGCCGTAGCGATGGAAGACCGGGCCAAGAAGCACACCGAACCATGCGAAGCCGAATGTGGAGGCCGACGCCATTCCGAACTTCAAGCTAAGGTTGACCAGACAGCAGGTGTTCAGGCGCATCAGGTTCACGTCTGTGACGTGCGCGGGCGCTGAAAGATCGGAGAGAATAGCCATCGCCGCGAGCATATCCACATTGCTCATGAGAGGCAGATCAATCAAACTCTCGATCGAGCGTTCTCCTAGATTGTGCCAGACCTCTTCGTAGGCCGCCTTGACCTGTTCGTCGCTGGGATGCGGAGACATCTCGATCCCGAACAGCCGAAGACCCAGCAGTGCACTCTCGACAGCGCGTCGGTATTCCGATTTCACGACATGGAGAACGATCTTCAGGCGATAGACGGCCGCCCGGTCGGCGTTGGAGGCTGCCCGTCCGAGCAGCTCCGTAATGAGCTGTTCGGCCAGTTCGGGATTGCCGCTCAGGAACTCGCTTTCGGCTCGCTCGAGATGAAGCCCGAAGGCGAGCTCGTAGTCTTTTCTCCAACCAACGGAGCCGAGCAGCGCGATTCCGGCAGTCAGGTGGAGGCGCGCTGCCGCGTAGGCGGTCGATGCCTTTGCGCGCCTTGCAGCTCGCAGATTGAGCGCCGCGATGCACAGCCGCTCGTCGACATCGCGGAAAAGAGAGGCGTTGCCGTCGAACGCTGCCGTCCCTTGGCCCTGCCCGCCTTCGGAAGGGATTGGAACCCCCTGATTGAACTGATTGACGATGTCAAACAGATGGTCGGAAATCTCATCCTGTGTCAGGCGAGTGAGGAGCATCCGGCCGATCGTTACATGAGCTGCGGCTCGCCGGCTTTCCTCGATCAGCGAATAGGCCGCCTCCTGAATACGATCATGCAGGAACTTGAATGAGCCGTCCACGCGTATGATGAGGTCGGCCTGCGTCGCATCAAGCAGCGCCTTTTCAAGTTCTTCGGGCTGGCCACCATAGGCGATTTGCAACATCCTCGTGTGGGCCAGACTGCCCATGCAGGCAAGCAGCTTCAACAGGTCCAGGGTGCTGCTTGGCAACCGCTTCAGCTTGGCAACCATGGACCACATTGTCGGAGTGCGGCTTGGCGCGGATGCGGTCAACATTCAAGCGCCAGGATGTTCCGCGCCCGTCGGGCTGGATGAGCTGCTCCTCGGCCAGCTGTGTCAGCAATTGGATAACAAAGAACGGATTGCCGAGCGTTCGGTCGTAGATGATTTGTGTCAGCGTCACTGCCTCGGCCGGCTTGCAGTGCAGCGCATCCGCCACGAGCCTTCGCAGGTCCTTGTGCGTGAGAGGTACAAGCGGAATTTCACTGATGACCGCTCCGGCATTGCGGATCGCCTCGACTTTCCGCATCAATGGATGAGCGCGAGCGATCTCGTTGCTGCGGTAGGCGCCGATCAACAGCAGATTTTGCAGATCGCGCTCGGTCAGCAGGCTTTCGAGCACATCGAGCGTCGCTGCATCCACCCATTGCAGATCATCGAAAAACAGCACGAGAGGATGTTCGGCCCGCGCGAATGCCCTGATGAAGCGGCGAAGCACACCTTGAAACCGTTGCCGGGCCTCCTGTGGCGAGAGATCCGTAATCGCTGGCTGCTCTCCGATGATGAGCTTCAGTTCCGGGACGAGGTCAATCATGATCTGCCCGTTGAGGCCCAGCGCCTCGCCAAATGCGTCGCGCCAAACGCGCAGTTCGGCATCTGGCTTGCCCAGCAGCGGTCGGATCAGGTCTTGAAAGGCCTTTGCAAGCGTCGAATAGGGAATGGCGCGTTCGTACTGATCAAACTTGCCGGTTGCAAACAACGCTCGCGACGGCGCTAGCGCCTTTTGCAACTCATTTACGACGGCGGACTTCCCTACTCCCGAGTAACCCGATACGAGCACCAACTCCGCCTGGCAGCCGTCGAGGATCCGATCAAAAGCGGCAATTAGCGCAGCTACCTCCTTTGCCCGGCCATACAGTTTCTCAGGAACAACCAGCCTGTCCGGCGTGTCCCGTTCCCCAAGCTGGAAATGATCGATGCCGCCCCGGGCTCGCCATTCGAGCAGGCAATGCCGCAGATCGCTCTCAATGCCAGCCGCGGTCTGGTAACGTTCCTCTGCATTCTTGGCGAGAAGCCTCATCACGAGTGATGAGATGGGCGCGGGGATCGTCTTGAGCAGCTCGCCCGGAGCAATCGGCTGCTTCGCAATGTGGCAGTGAACCCATTCCATCGGGTCAGCAGCCGAAAACGGAAGCGAGCCGGTCAACATCCGATAGAACGTGATGCCGAGCGCATAGAGGTCGGTCCGTGAGTCGATCGAGCGGTTCATTCGCCCCGTCTGCTCAGGCGCCATATACGCCAGGGTTCCGGCGATGATCTCCGGCGGGGTCGACGACCGGCGCTCGCGGAGCAGACGTGTAGCCATGCCAAATCCGGATAATCGTACCTCTCCGGTCAGTTCGTGCACCAGGATGTTGGCGGGATTGATGTCCTTATGCACGAGACGCCGTTCGTGCATCTTGGCGAGCGTAGCGGCTATGCTGATCGCAAGGGGCAGGAATCTGCCAATTTCGATCGGCGCACCGAGCAGTTCTTCGAGCGGACGACCTCCGGCATCCTCGAGCACCAGCATGACATGCCCGTGCTCGCGCACGAGCTCCAGCGGCCGCGCCGCCCAAGCGCTGCTCAATTGCTCCTTCAATGCGAATTCGTGGGCGAACCTTTCAAGCACAAGGGGTGTGGGGTGCTCGGCGCGTGGAAGTACCAGCAGGACGGCTGGCTCACCCGCACGCTTCTGCCGACTTCTGTAAAAGACACGTTCGCCGTCCTCCCAGGCAACGCGGAAGTCAGATTCCATCGCGCCGAACCAAGACAAGCTCACCGGGTTGCTCCAAAAGGCGCCGATCCTTCAATGAGCCTTGATCGGCAGGCCACGCGCTGTCGCTCTTTCTCTCTCACGCAAGACAGGCCTCACCAATTTTGCAACCCATTTCGGCGGCTTCGCAACATCAAATAGCGTCCGCGCGCATTAAGTACGCGCTCCGCTGACTGGTCCACGAGGCGCAGATGAATACCGGCTTCCGGAACGCTTTGCCTCCCGCGAAACGTCGGCCGTGCATCCCCACACATACCATGCTAGGATTCGATGGTCGGCACTGAGCAAGGCGGAAGCCGCAATGGAATCCGACATCAAGCTCGCCTTCGATATCCTGGCCTTCACTTCGGTGATGGTGCTCATCGTGCTTGGTCTCGGCGTGATTGCCAGCATGATGGGCATATTCAATTTCGCCCATGGCGAGTTCGTGCTGGTGGGCGCCTATACGCTGTACCTATTCCACGAATACGCGCTGCCCTTGTGGTTGGGAATCCTCGCGGCGCCGCTAGTCCTCGCGCTGATTGGCTTGGTCCTCGAGCGCACCGTGATTCGCCGATTCTGCGCAAATCCGATCATGGCGATGCTCGGCACCTTTTCCATCGGGCTGATCATCCGCGAGCTCATTCGCGGGCTGCTCGGTGGCCACTACAAGGCCATCCCTGAGCCGGCATCCGGCGTACTCTCGGTCGGCGGCGTGGAGTTCTCGGTCTGGCGCACCGTCATTATTGGCACCACGATCATTGTCGTACTGGCGAGTTGGTTGTTTCTTGCCCACACCGCTATGGGCCTGCGCATACGGGGCGCCCTCGAGAACCCGATGCTGGCGCGGGCCAGCGGCATCTCTACAGCGCGACTCTATGCCCTCACCTTCGCATTTGGCTCGGCGCTCGCGGGCCTCGCGGGCGCCCTGATCGTCCCGCTCTACGGACTTTCTGCTGACATCGGTATCCGCTTTCTCGTCCAGTCGTTCCTGTCCGTCATGCTCGGCGGCGTCGGCAGCTTCGAGGGACCGGTGCTCGGCGCCTCCCTGGTCGGCGGCATGGCGGCCGGGCTGCCCTGGCTTGTGTATCCGGTGCTGGCGGACCCGCTGGTTTTCCTGATTGCACTCGCCATCGTGAAGTTCAGGCCGGAAGGCCTTATCGGCAAGGGGAGACTTTAGCATGTTCAAGCAGTCTTCACGCGTACGAGATTCGCAGACGATCGACCGCCGTCAACTGTTGCGGGGCAGTGCGGCGCTGACCGCTGCTGGGTGGCTGGGTGGCCTCGCCGGCGGCTTCCTGCTTCGCCCCGAATGGGCCCATGCGGATGGTCCAATCAAAATGGGAATTGCAACCGACATCACGGGGCCGATCGCGCCAGGCGGTAACGCCAACTGGCAGGTGGCGCAGTACGCCGTCGAGCAGATCAACCTCAGCGGCGGGATCCTGGGCCGCCCGATCGA
>DASRBG010000114.1:0-50493 GCA_035653735.1 Gemmataceae bacterium | reverse complement strand
CAAGGGCGGCGACATCATGACCAAAGATAAATTCGGCCCGGATTTCCGGCTGCACACCGAGTTCTGGCTGCCGTTGATGGCCGACAAGAAGGATCAGGCACGCGCCAACAGCGGCGTCTATCTGCAAGGCCGCTACGAGATTCAGGTCCTCGACTCGTATAAAAACGACACCTACGCCAACGGCTCCGTCGGCGCTCTCTACGGCATCATTGCTCCGGATAAGGAGGCGCAGCAAAAGGCGGTCAAGCCACCAGAACAATGGAACACCTATGACATTACTTTCCGCTCTCCGCGCGTCGATGACAGCGGCAAGGTGACAGAGAACGGCCGCCTTACCGTGGTCCTCAACGGTGTCACGCTCATCGACGACGGCAAGTTCGATCGCGTCACGGGCGGAGCCATCGACAACAAACTCGGCGAGCCGGGACCATTGCTCTTACAGGATCATGGCTGCAAGGTGCGCTACCGCAACATCTGGATACAACCGCTGTCCCAGAAGTAGGAAAAGTAGAAAGCCTACTCCTCGCCACGGTTTTCAAGGCTCGCATCGCGTTTCTTGGTTAGCCGCGACCCGAAGGTGAGCGCGGGAGTGCGAACGCGCTCCGCTGCGCGTCGCGGCTAACCGAAGGTCGCTACAGGCTCTTCAGAAAGGCCAACAAGTCATCCACTTCACTGCGCGGCACGTCGGCGGGCACTTGATGATGATGCCGCAGGAAGACATCTTCGAGAGTGGCCGCTCGCCCATCGTGGAAAAAGGAGCCGCCCTGGGCCACCCCGCGAAGGGATGGCGGATTGAACTCTTTCTTCCCCATTTCGTCTTCTAAACCGACTTCGTAGGTCCGTGAAGTCGTATAACTCGGCGGAGCATGGCAGCGAGCGCAGCCGCGCGCGCGGAACACGGCTTCGCCGCGCTGTGCGGCCTCCTCATCCCTGACGAGGCGCGGCGGGGGAGGAGCCAGCGTCCGCAGATAGGCCGTCAGGTCCGCGATCTGCTGCTTCGTTGGCCGAGGGCCATGCATCGTAGTCTCGATGGATTTCCCCACCTGATCCTCCAGGCGGGTCATGCTGCCGTTCCAGGCCCACGGAGCCGTATCGGCGACGCCCAGTAGAGTCGGCACGCGCTTGGGCGCTCCATAGGAGCCGTCGCCGAGCGTATCGCTGCGCAGGCCGATCGTGTGGCCGTCGCTGTGGCAACTGTGGCAGCTCATCCAGCCTTCCACCGATAGTCGTGCATCAAAGAACAATAATTCGCCGCGCTCGGCGGGTGTCCGCTCCGGCATCGGACCAAGCGAAATCTCCGTGACGATCTCGCGCTTGTCGCTGTCGATCACCGTTACGGAATCCGCGAAGGTATTGGCAACAAAAACACGGTGTTTCGCCGTGGCGAGCGCGGTCGGCCGGTGGCCGACGCGCAGACGCGGCCAGTCGCCGCGAGTCTCCGCCTCGTAGGCAATCTCATCCGTGCCGGCCAGTGCGATGAACAATCTGTCGTCCACAACGGCGAGTCCCGAGGGATCGGCGGCGCCGCGGAGAAATGCGCCGAGCGATTGCAAGCGACTGTGTCGCAACAATTCGGCTTTCGGATTCAACACGTCCGCCAGCGACAACGAACGCACGCCGTTGGTCATGACATTACCCCAGCGGATGTCGTCGGCGCGCGTCGGCGTGTCCTCGGCCAATAGCTGCTGGGTCAGCAACAGTTGTTTGCCGTCGGCGCTGAGGGCGAGGCCTTGGATATTGTGCCCCGGTACCGAACGCACCGATTCCACGATGCCGTGCTCCACATCCACCACGGCCAGCCGGCCGCCGAATGCGTCCGCGACGACGATCTTTTCTCCACCCGGCAGCGCCAGTAGTTTTCGGGGTGCGAACGGCAGGGAAACGGTCGTGTAAATACGCGGCTGTGTGGACTCGGAAAGATCGAGGATCACAAGCTGGCGCGGCCAAAGGCAAGCCACGGCCGCTCGCGAACGGGCCAATCGGCAGACGCTCACGGGAGCTTCGCCCACCCGTAAGCGCGCGCCAATAGTAAGCGAATCCTTGCCCCGCGTCAGCACGGCCAATTCTCCGGTTGCCTCATCGACGACCAGCAGCCGGCCGTCTCCCCCATCGGCAAGATCGGCGAGCCGCCGGCCCACCGTCGTCTCGGCAATCACCCAGCCGCGCTCCACATCAAGAGCGGATACCGTGCCCGTCCGACGATTAGCCACGAAGAGACGCCGGCCCTCATCGGCAGCCACGAGCGCGATCGGCTGCCTGAGAACTCGGTTTTCGGTTTTCGGTTTTCGGTTTTCGGCCAAGGGAAGCGAATTCCTGTTTGTTCCGAAAACCGAAAACCGAAAACCGAAAACCATGAGGGAACCGGCCAGCAACAGGACTGACCAAGTTGATTTTTTACTCATTGCTTGTCTTTTTTCTCGTCTTTTGTCAGAGCTTGGCGCAATAAGTCTATTCCCTTGGCCAATTGCGGATCGGCGGGCGGCTTCGCGTCGGCCTTCGGTTCGGGAGATTGCTGTTGCTGCCTCCATTCCTGCACGGCTGCCGCCTCCTTTCGGTCGATGGCAACGCGGTGGTCGGGCCAAAGGTGGTTCGCCGCAGCAGCCACGCGATGTTGTTCGGTGGAAGCCGCAGGTTCGCTCCGCTCCACCCGTCCCGTCCGCAGAAGCACAGCGCCGCGGTCCTCCGGCAGATGGACCAGGGTGGTCACGATGAATTCCGTTTTGGGCATTTCGCCCACGACGATAGCCCGACCGCGATCCTGAAGCGCTGCTGCCACGACCGCACCCATGCTGCCCGTGTACTCGCTGACCAGCACGACAATCGGCATACCACGAAACAGACAATCACGGTCTGCTTTGTATTCTTTCGTTCGGCCGTGGTTGTCGTGCACGCGAAAGAGGACGCCGTCGTCGAGGAAAGCATCCGCGACGAGCGCGGCATGGCCAGTGTCTTGCCCCATCGTGAAACGCAGATCCAACACCAGCGCCTTCGCCCCCTCCGCACGAACCTGCGGTTCGACTTTACGAAGATCCATCAGCGTGTTGACTTTGATTTCGTCGATGGACAAGTAGCCGATTGCCGATCGCCGATCGCAGCGGAACGACCAGCTTTCCTCGCCGGTGCGCCGATAGCCTTGCACGGACGAAAACGGGATGATCGAACGAACCATTTCCAGAAGTCGCTTCTCGCTCTCGCCGGGCTGACGCACCGTCATGCTGACCTTGGTGCCTTCCTCGCCTTGCAGGCGCTCGACGACCTTGGGAAGCGGCACTCCTTCCATGCTCTCGCCGTTCACTTCGACGATCAGATCACCCGGCCGAGCGCCGGCCTTGCGCGCGGGACCGCCGGGAAACGGAACGACAATCTGCGTCAGTTTCTCCTTGTCGTTTTTGCGGATCTGGATGCCGGTGCCGACATAACGATTGCCGGCGATCATTTCCTGTCTCTTCACATCTTGCGGGGATAAATAGCCGATCCCGTCCTTCTCATTCGTTCGCCAGTCGAGCAAGCCGTTGAAAAGAGCGTGTTCTGTTTTCTCGGCGGAACCAGCATCTTGACGGTCTTCTTCGTTGGGCCAAACCTCGGCCAGCACAGAAGCGAATCTCTCCGCCGAGGTCACGGTGGAGACCCGTTTAGCCAGGTTCGCTGGTGTTTTCGCCTTCTTCTGCCGCAGAAGCACCTTGAGACCATGTAACAGCATCTCCTGCCGGGCCGGCGGATCGATGTCATTCTCCAATACGAGATCCGTGATTACCCATGCCTGCCTCGCTGCCTCGTCGATGCGGGCGGATCGCGTTTCATCGTCCGATCGCGGGGTTGGTGTTTGCGCTTGCACCGCAACGATCAACATTAGGGTCAGAGAGAATGCGAGAAAGTGTCGAATCATACTGGTCACCTCCGCAAAGTGCCGCCGTTTTGGAAGTTCCACGCTACCTTTCGTGTCTGCGATTGCTCGTGCCAGGCTGTTACCGTAACGCGGTCGGAGAGATAAAACAACAACAGTTGTTGGCATAGTATCGGACGTTGCAACGGGATTCGATCTTTCGACGGCAAGTTGGACTGTATTAAGTGCCAGTCGTCCGAAATCCGGGACGGAATGCGAATTCGTTGCAAAATCAATCTATCGTGGAGACCGTGGATCGGTCTCATTTGGGAGGAAGCATGACGCCGCACTTCACCCGCCTTTTCCGCGTTCGCCATTATGAGACGGATGCTCTCGGCCACGTCAACGGGGTGAATCTCGTTCGCTACATGCAAGAGGCGGCGATCGAGGCATCCACCGCTCTGGGCTTTAGCCCGGATTGGTATCAGCAACACGGCGTCGGCTGGGTGGTGCGTCGGCTATCGGTGCGTTACTTCGCTCCCGCAGTTTATGGCGACGAAGTGACGGCCGCCACCTGGCTCTCAGGACTGCGCGGCGTGCGCTCGATCCGCGAATACGATCTGACGTTGGGCCGCAATGGATTACGCGTGGCCAGGGGACGGGCCGAGTGGGTGTATATGAATTTCCAAAGCGGCGAACCAACTCGCATCCCTGATGCCTGGGCCAACGCCTTCACACTCAAAGACAAGCCGGAAGATCTCGGCATCCGTCTGCAACATCCCCAGCCTATCGAAAATGCTCGTCGGTACACAAGCCGCCGTCGCGTGGAGTTCCACGAGTTGGATACCGTCCAGCACGTCAATCATGCCGTCTATTTGCAGTGGATCGGCCAAGCATTCCAGGACGCTCTGCGTGATGCTGGGCATACTCCGCAAGACGGTTGGAGGGCGCTCCAGACCGGGCACGAGATTCAATA
This sequence comes from Gemmataceae bacterium, assembly GCA_035653735.1. Lineage (GTDB taxonomy): Bacteria > Planctomycetota > Planctomycetia > Gemmatales > Gemmataceae > JAJPHU01. The sequence continues at coordinate 45,694 of DASRBG010000114.1, read as the reverse complement.
CTTGGCTGGGGCAGTGGATCAGGATGATGTCGAGATCGTCAGTTGGCTCAGCGAGACGGCGGCGGATGGCGCGGCCTGGACGCACGAGATTTACAACGCCGACACACGTAAGTTGTTGGCCCGCGATTACGCGCGGATGAGTTTCGTCAACGCGCGGCACGAGTCGATTTCGCCGCCGGGAATCATCCAGAAGATTGCCCACGATCCGAGGATGTAATCGAATCAAAAGGGATTAGTTTTTGCCATCCCGTTCCTTCGTGGCCGAATGCGAAAACATCTGGATGCAGGATCTCCGTGAGGATTTCCACCGATTCGACCAGCCGCGGCCCCGGTCGGTTGAAATACTGATTGCCGTCGGCGAGGAAGACCCGCCCCGCGCGGACGGCGCGAAGCTGTTGCCATTCCGGCCGGCGCGTCAACACTGGTAGATCGCACCGCGATCGGTCGATGTCGAAGCCGCACGGCATAACCAGAATCACGTCGGGAGCGGCCGCGCACAGTTGCTCGAAGGTCATCCACGGAGAATGTGCCCCCGCAACGCCGAAGAGGTTGACGCCCCCCGCCATCTCAATTAGCTCCGGCATCCAATTACCGACGGCCATCAACGGATCGATCCATTCGATAGCGGCCACGGTTGGCCTCTCGGGAAGAGCGCGCGTCCGCTCCGCGATGGCCCGCATGCGCCCCTGTAGTCGTTGGATCAGCGCCGCGCCGTGCTCGGATACTTGGAGCGCGTCGGCGACCTGCTCGATACTCGTCCACACATCGGCCAAGGCGTTGGGCGTCAACGATACCAAGCGCGGGCAAGTGCTCAGCCAGGCGCGAACAGCCCGCTCCACCTCGCGCAAGCTAACCGCGCACACCTCGCAATGCGCCTGGGTGACAATCACATCCGGCTCCAGATCGCGCAGCTTCTCGCCATCGACGCGATAGACCGATAAGCCTTCCTGCACGATCGCCTTGACGCGCTGATCGATTTCGTAGCTCGTTCCGTTGGGATCGAATTTCGGTCGCGTACACACCGGCAGACGCTTGACCGATTCGGGATAATCGCATTCGTGCGAACGGCCGACAAGCCGGTCCTCGAATCCGAGCGAGCATACGATCTCTGTGGCGCTGGCGATGAGCGAAACGATACGCGGCATGGGACAACCCTCTGTTCTTGCCCTCGCTCAGCGCTGGCGAGCGGGGTTGGAATATGTATCATGATACAAGGAAGAAAAACGATCCGAGCGCGGATGAATGCTAGGAGACGATAATGAAGATCCCCGATATGCGCAAAGAATACATGTGGGGAGGCTTGTCCGAAGCAGACATGGATGCCGACCCCATGCGTCAATTCGAGATGTGGTTTCAGCAAGCGCAGGCGGCCAACCTGCCGGAGCCGAATGCCATGACGCTGGCGACGACGACGCCGGACGGCAAGCCGTCGGCGCGCGTTGTTCTCCTCAAAATGTGCGATGCTTCCGGTTTCGCTTTCTTCACCAACTACGATAGCCGCAAGGGCCGCGAGCTGACGGCTAATCCGCATGCGGCGCTGTTGTTCTTCTGGCCGGAATTGCAGAGACAAGTGCGCATCGAGGGCACGGTAGAGCGCGTCTCGGAAGCGGAATCAGACGCCTATTTTCGCAGCCGTCCGCTGGGCAGCCGGCTGGGCGCCTGGGCATCGCGGCAAAGTGAGGTCATTCCCGATCGCGAAGTGCTGGAGGAGCGCGTGCGCGAGATCATGCAGCGTTACCCCGACGGCGAAGTGCCGCGCCCGCCGCACTGGGGCGGCTTCCGCGTCCGCCCGTTGACGATCGAGTTCTGGCAGGGCAGGCCTGATCGCCTTCACGATCGATTGCGCTATCAGCGCGTGCAGCCGGACGGCTGGCGGCTCGAACGACTCTCGCCGTGATGCAAATATTTCGATGTCATTTCCATTTTCTGCTTGCCTTCTCGCGCCCAGCCCGCGCAAACTGAAAGATGGGGAAGAGAACCCATTTTCGGAGGAGGCTCCTCATGCGTGGACTGATTGCGTTGGGTTTAGTCCTGTCCTCGGCCGGCCTGTGTCTTGCCGCCAAGGAGCAAAAACCCGCAACCATTCCCGATCTCATCGGGCAGCTTTCCAGCAACGATTCCCTAACTCGCCAACGCGCCGCCAAGCAGCTTGGCAACCTCGGCTTGGCCGCACGCGACGCCGTGCCCGTTCTAGGCAAATTGCTGCACGATGCCTACCCCGACGTGCGCAGCAGTGCAGCCAAAGCATTGGGGCAGATTGGCACGCCGGCTGTCCCCACCTTGATCGAGGCGCTAAAAGATCCGGAAATCAAAAACCACGCGCGAATCGCCAATGCTTTGGCGTGGATCGGCCCACTGGCGAAAGAGGCGGTACCGGTCCTCGCGGATCTCCTCAAGAGCAATTGGGAACCGGCACGTCTCGAGGCGTTGGTCGCCTTGGGCGAAATCGGTTCCGAGTCGCAATCAGCACTGCCCGCTGTGGTGCGCGTGCTGGCTGATCCGAGCGAACGAGTTCGCGAACAAGCGCTCGGAACGCTGAAACAGATCGGGCCGGCGGCCATTCCAATCTTGAAAGAGGCTTTACGGGACAAATCCCTCACACTTCGATTGTGGGCAATGCATGCACTCGCTCTCTATGGCCGAGAGTCCAAGAAAACGATCCCGGTGTTGCGCGACGCTCTAAAAGACACCGATCCGCGAATTCGCGCCCAGGCCGCGGCCTCGCTGGGCAGCATGGGCAAAGATGCTCAGGATGCCATCCCGAACTTGCTCGACGCGCTTCAAGACAAGAAACTGTCAGTGCAGGTTCAAGCCGCGCTCGCAGTGGTGGGTATGGCGATGAAAGGCATTCCCGGATTGCTAGAGAAAATCCGCATTGCCGATCGCAAGGCACGCTGGGCAGAGCCGGTGATTTTGAAACAGTTTGGCAAGACGACGGCGGAAAACGTCAAGGTGCTGGCTGGCCGACTTCAAGATAAGGATGCCAACATCCGAGCTCAGGCGCTCATGGCGTTGACAGTGTTCGGAATGGCAGCCCGGCCGGCTGTTCCCGCCTTGAACAAGGCGCTCCAGGATGAAAACGATTCCATTCGATACATGGCGGCAGTCGTGCTGCTTGGAATCGATCCAAATAACAAGGAAGCTTTGAAGGCAGCCACTAACACAGCAGGCGCGGTCCCGGCCTTACGCTTCGCCGCACAGCGGCAGAGGGTGCGTCAAATTGATGCTGTCCTGGAAGATCCCGTGTTGCAGGAGCAATATGATCGAATTATCTCCTTCTACATCATCGTGACAGCGACTCGTGGCGCTGGCGTACATACGCCGGACATTTCTTCGCTTCCACCAGAAGCCGTGCCAGCTTTGGTAAGAGGACTGAATCTCGTCGCAACCTACCAACTCGGTTTCTGCTGACCCTTTGTAGGAATGAGCCAAAAGCTTATCGACCTGGTTCAGGCCGACCCTGTACTGATGATTTACGCTCTTGAAAATCTTGGAAAAAATGTTCCCAAGGGGAGCAACCCATTTTATGGACGGATTGTCCGCACCGTGATCGAGCCGATTTCGGCCGAAGTGCTGGCCCTTCTGATCGGAAACGATCCCGCCCACCGATTGACTCCGGATCAAATCGCCCGTCTGGAGAAGATTTGGGGACGGCGAGCGGAGGAAATGGCGGAGTTGACGCGAACCGCGGAAACGGTTCAAGGTTTCGCGAAGACCGCTCGCGGCGCAGACATCGACGCAACCCGCTCCCGATTGCGAGACGATAGCCCAGTGGTTCGCCAGATGACACTCCAGGTAATCGCTCAAAGGCGCCTCCCGCTAGAAAGCGATCTAATCGACCAGCTCCGTGACCCTCGAGTTGCGACTACAGCACGCGAAGCCCTCGTGCGTTTGGCCCGCGGTACAGACTTCGGTCCCTACCCCGGCTCCTCACGGCGAGGCATCGATCGCTCCATTGAAAAATGGCGGCAATGGCTGGCGCTGCAACAAAGTGCAGCGCCGGAGAAGTCGGCCACGGACGCGGCCATCGCCGAAGGGAAGCGAGCCAAGCCCGACACCCTCGAGATCGTGCCGCTGGCTCTCGTTCACGACGACAAACCCGCGTTATCCTCCGGTGTCGCGAAAGCGTGTGACGAGCTGGTTAACGCCAAAGGCAACGAGCAAGTTTCTAATCTCGCTCGTCTGCGCGACGCCAAGGATAGCGACAGCACGGAGGCCATCGCTCTGGCGATCCCCAAGCTGTCCGGCGACATTCAGCAGCAGGCCCGCGATGCGCTGACCGAGCGTCTGACGCGCCTGCCGGCGGCGATGCTGCGCGACAAGCTCCAGGACGATAATCCCGAAGTGCGGAGCGCCGCGGCGTTGGCGTGCGGACGCAAGGTTGCAAAGGGACACATCGCCGACTTATTGCAACTCCTGGACGATCCGGAGATGAGCGTGGCGCAATCGGCGCGGGTGGCCTTGACTGAACTCAGCGGTGAGGACTTTGGGCCGAGCAACGACGCCGACCGTCGTGGGCGCGGCGATGCCGTCGCGGCCTGGCACAAATGGTGGAAGGAACGTCAGGACTAACAGAAGTAACAATCGCCTTCCGTGACTCGGGAACCGAGAAAAACTCTGCCAGCCCGCAGCGCACGCAAGGGTAGCGTATTCCCTTGCTAGCTCTGCGGGCTGGTAAGGTCTCACTCTCTGTTCACGAGTTGTTGTCGGCGCCGGCAGGGTATGTGGGATTGACAACCCTCCAGCAGTTCCTCCAGCCGGTCCAAGTCGCACGGTTTTCCGAGAGAGGCGTCGAAGACGCCGTCATAACGGGCAAGCCGGTAATCCAAGGGATCGCTCGCCGATACGGCAACAAGCAGCATTTGCTCACGCCCCACTTGCCGTCGTAGATTGAGGGCGACTTCGCAACCGTTCACCTTGGGCATCTGAATATCCAAGAGCACGACGTGCGGTCTGAAGCAGCGAGCGACGATGAGGGCCGAGGTTCCTTCATAAACGACTCGGACCTCGTGTCCCCATAGCCGAAGTATCGTGGCCAAGGTGTCTGCGGCGTCTCGGTTGTCATCGGCTACAAGGACTCGCATGGCTTTGCCTCCCGGTTCACCCTCTACCTAACTTTTTTGCAATCTTCGTGCCGACTCGGGAGAGATCCGCGATCGCCTTAGCCGCCGAACCTCAAGCCGAAGGCGGACAGAGCTTGCGTAGCAATTCTTCCAAAGCAGCGGGTTCCAAAGGCTTGGTTACATGCTGATCGAACCCTGCTTGCTGGGATCGTCGCTTGTCCTCCTCTTGCCCCCAGCCGGTCAGGGCCACCAGTTTCATGTTCTTTCCCCACATCTGCTGCCGGATCTGGCGAGCTACTTCGTAGCCGCTCAACTTGGGCAGGCTGAGATCGAGCAGGACCACATCGGGCAAGTACGAACCTGCGGCTTCCACGGCCTGGATACCGTCGTGCGCGATGCGGACATCGTGCCCCATCATGAGCAAGATCGTGCGCATACTCGTAGCCGTATCTTCACTGTCTTCCACGATCAGCACCTTGCACGGACCCGCCGCAACCTTGCACTCACCATCGCCAGAAGAGGACGGTTGCTGCGTTGGCTGCTCGGTGACAATCGGAAGTCGCACGATGAACTCGCTTCCCTTGTTTGGGCCGTCGCTGTGGACTTCGACCGTTCCTCCGTGCATCTCCGTCAACCATTTCACCAAGGTCAGGCCGATGCCCAATCCGCCTTGCGACCGCTCCAGAGAGTAATCCACCTGCCTGAACATCTCGAAAATGTGCGGCAATTGATCGGCGGGGATGCCAATGCCGGTATCCTTCACCCGGATGAGGACTTCACGGGAGGGTTGACCTCCCTCGCTCTCCGCTTCGACGGTTAGCCAGATATGGCCTCCCCGCTCGGTGTATTTGGCGGCGTTGTTGAGCAGGTTCGAGAGGATCTGGGCCAGGCGCGCCTCGTCGGCTTCCACATGGATCGATTCCATCAGTAGCGTGACCGTTAGTTCATGGCCCGCCGTCTCGATGAGCGGGCGAGAGGTTTCCACAGCGTTTCGCACGACCGTGGCTAGATCGACTCGCTCTTTGCGCAGTTGGAGCTTGCGTCGAGTGATCCGACTCACGTCCATGAGGTCATCGATCAGCCGCACCATCTGTTGCAATTGCCGCTCCATGATGGTGCGGACTTGCTCGACCGTCGCCTTGTTGTCGCTTGCCAAGCGCAGGATTTGCAAAGCGTTGCGGATGGGAGCAAGGGGGTTGCGCAGCTCATGGGCCAAGGTCGCCAAAAATTCGTCCTTGCGTCGGTCGGCTTCCAGTAATTGCTGGTATAACCGTTTGCGCTCGGTGATGTCGCGGGCAATGGCGGACGCTCCAATAACCCTCCCTCCGTCGTCCTTAATTGGGGAAATGCTCAAGGAAACGTCGAATCGCTGACCGTCTTTACGGACGCGAGTCGTCTCATAATGATCAACCCGTTCCCCTCTTTTGAGGCGCTCCATGATACTGGGAAACTCGTCGGGGTGATCGGGCGGCATGAGAAGTGAGACCGGCTTGCCGATGACCTCTTTGGCGGTGTAACCGTAGAGCCGCTCGGCTCCGCGGTTCCAACTGTGGATGATGCCATCCATATCTTTGCCGATAATGGCATCGTCCGACGACTCGACGATTGCCGCCAACCGCAAGCGCGTTCGTTCCGCCCGCCGCCGCTCGGTCATGTCGCGAAAAATGAGCACGACGCCTCGGATCGCTCCCTCGGCATCCTCGATCGGTGCGGCACTATCGTCAATGGGGAGTTCCTTACCGTCCTTGGCGATGAGAAGGGTATGGTTGGCCAAGCCGACAATCCTACCCTCGGCCAACACCTTCTTGACCGGATTCTCGACTGGCAGTCGGGACTCTTCATTGACGATGCGGAACACGTCCTCAAGCGGCCTCCCCATTGCCTCGTCTCGCGTCCAGCCCGTCAAGGCGGCTGCGACCGGGTTCAGCGACGTGACCCGTCCATCGGCGTCCGTGGCGATCACGGCATCGCCAATGCTGGAGAGCGTAATCCGCAACGCTTCCCGCTGGCGGTCGGCTCGGTCCCAGCTACGGTACATCGCCTCAGCGAAACAGGATATTGCCGCTCCTGAGACAACGAATATCCCAATTCGTAGACCATCTCCGTCGGCAATGCGCCAACCGTCCCGCGCGATGAAGTAGTACGTGCCGGCCAACGTGCTCAGAGCCGTCGCCAACAGGCCCGCTTTCAGGCCGCCGAACCATGCCGCCGCCGTGACAACGAAGAGAAAAAGGTACAGCGGGGCATCCGGTTCGAGGATGTCCGCAAGCAGAAACCGGCGGATCAGCACCACTGCCGCCGTCGCCACGACCGCGGTGAGGTAGCCCAAGCCATGCTGTCGTCCCTGTCCGCGCATACGCTCCACGGTCCCTCACCGGACAAAAGGGGCGAAAAAAATAAACCCCTATCGCAAGCGGGGTCAGCTTTAAGCAGCAATGCGATTCTGTATACTGCGTTGTCGGACCTCCTTCATCTAAAACCCATTCCTTTCAGAGCAAGAACCATGCCAAGCCCAACCATGCGAGCGAGACTCCTATCATCGGGTGAGCGCCGTCAGCGAGAACCATAGAATTCCAGAGGACTTAGGCATCTCATCGGTTTGATTGTTTCGGAATTTTCTAGGGACGAATGAGATATGGTTGGGGAGCCACTACGATTCGATGCGAGCAGTCTTCTTGTCGTCGATGTTCAGCGCGGGTTTACGTCCTTGTGCCCGGATGAGCTGCCGGTGCCGGGCGGACTGGAGATCGTGCCGAACATCAATCGCTTGCTGGAAATGCCGTGGGCGCGCATCGACGCCAGCCAGGACTGGCATCCGCTCGATCATTGCAGCTTCCTTGGCCGGCGCGATAATCTTTATCCGCCGCACTGCGTCATGGGCACGCCCGGCGCGGATTTTCTCCCTGGACTGCGCAGCGAACGTTTCCAAACCATCTGGCGCAAGGGATACGATCGCGATTTCGAAGCCTATGCGCTGACGGCGCAGCATTCCGCCTTCGCGGACTTCCTGCGAGCCGGCGGCATCGCTACTGTCGTCGTGTGCGGCATCGCCACGAACATTTGCTGCTATTACGTGGCCCGCGATCTTCGCCGAGCGGGATTTCGCGTACTGCTTGTCGAAGACGCCAGCGCCGGCATCGACGTACCGGCTGCCAACCTGTTTCAACAGCAGATCAAAGAGGAAGGACAACGGCTGGGAATCGAATATGTGATCCTGCAGACCATCAAGGGTTAGAGCGAGCGGACATGACTCTGCCGACATTGCACCGGCTCCGCCATTTGAGACAATAAACACTTCCAGTAGTTGGTGGATGGATACATGCAGAGCGTCTCTCGCTTTGAAGCGAATTTGCTACGATTGTTGTGGTATTTCCTGCGCCGGGAACCACCCGAACGCGCCTTGCCGCTTTTGGAAGACCGCTGTGCCGCTCCGACTTGCCTGCATCGTAACGCCATCCTGCTGATTCAGGACGCGCTGGCCAAGGGGTGCATGCTGTTGTTGGCGCGACGCGGCGGCTGGCGACGCGAGCGATTCCTGCGCGGCGACCGCGCGGTTTATGGGCGGCTGTGGGAGCGAACCCCGCCGGCCGATCTGGGGTTGAGTTTCTCCGCTCATACGCTGAGCTTCCTCATCTGGATCACGGCCAACCGTCCCGGCGATACCGAACGCGCCTGGCGCGTCCCCGAAGACGAATTGACCCTGGGCGATCGCTTGTTACTTTACTTCGCCCATGAAGGATTGCGGAACGTGGCCGAGGGGCTGGGCGCGCCGGCACTGCGGACCCAAGAGCCGTTTGTGCGACATGCGCTCTGCTGGCTAGCCTTTCCCGAGGACTACACGGCCGCACCGATCGGCGCTAGGCCGAACTTCGCGCCCTGGACAATCGGAGCCGGCGCGTGCATGCTGGAAGCCTTGCAGCCGGAGTTGGCCCGGCGCTGGATCGAGGTCGAGAGCAACAAGGAACACATCACCGATCCGCAAGCGATGCGAGTTCTCGGTCTGGCGCAGGAGCGTGTGTTGACGGCGTTTCTCGATGCTATCGAACAGGCCGGCCGCATGGACCTGGCGCGTTTTTTGTTGCATGCGGCCGCGGTGCTTCTGGGAACGCACGCTCACGCCGGCATGTGGACCGCGCGACTGAACCTTACGGGGCAGCGCGTCGCCGACCGCGCCGCCACCTTCCAGGCCGCGACGATTTTCTTGCGAACTCTCGACCGTTCGCAAACGTGGGAGCGCCGGGCGCGCGGTGTCGGCTACTTCGATGAAGGCTACGCCGCCAGCCAATTATGGAAGGCGGATTGGGAGCAAGTACAAGGAGATCGATTGGTCGAGCGCGCTCGCGCCATCGTCCAGCAGTTGGACCCGATGCGGCAATCGTAAGTCCGATCCGCGCACGCAGCGCAGCGGAGTAAGCGGCTCGGAAATTAGAAGAGGAGACCTAATATGAGTCGAGCATATCGTGTCAGCGTCCGCGAATGTCAGGATCGCACCATCCGGGCCGAGGATCACGTCAGCACGCGGCTGGAGATACTCGAAGTGTTGCCGCCCGAACAGATGGCCGGGCTTCTCGCCGACGAGTTGGAACGCCGCGGCTTCGAGCGCGAGGGCACTCGTTTGGTCCGCAAGCAGAATGGCGTCACGGTCACGGTGGAGACCACCACGGCAACCGTGACTGTTACCGCCGAGGCGTCCGAGGAAACCACCATCCAGGCGGAGCGCACCGATCGCGCCTACGATGATGCCGGGCCGCACGCCAAGGTCGTGCGCGAAAACCTCAAAAAGCAGGTCGAGAAGGACATCGACAATAAGGCCGGCGAGAAAACGGCGAGCTTGCAGACGCAAGTGACCGATCGCCTCGAAGGCGAGCTAAGCGACCTACGGCAAGAGCTGGATCAAGCCGTCAATCGCGTGACGGCCGAGGCGCTCAAACGCAAGGCAGCGCAGATGGGACAGATCAGGGAAATGACCGAAGATCCGCAAGCGGGATCGCTAACAATTGTGGTGGAAGTTTAGAGGCGACGTATCGAAGAGTTTGCTTCGACGCTGCGATGAGATATTGTGAATCATCATCATAATTTGTGGGACATCATCAATGTCCATCCTCATCAAAGAAACCGATTTGCCGCAGGAATTGACCGCCGAGCAAGCGGTCGAATCGGCGTATTCGACGGAATTGGCCGAGGTCACTTCCAAGGTTCAGCGCGGGCTGCCCGCGCTTATCGAGTGCGATAAGGATCTCGCGCCGTTTCTCTATATGAACCTCCGCAATCGCCTGCGCGCCGTCAACTTGCGTTGTCTTTATCTCGACGGCCGGCCGCGCCAGGAGGAGCAAGGCGGCGCCATGCCGATGGGCATGATGGGCACCATGATCTCCCAGTTGCGTGAAGCGGTGCGCGGTCCGGTCGAGCGCCGCATCGTCGTCCTGCCGCATCTCGATTTGCTGACCACCAGTCAAGGAGGGCTGACCACCGAGGCGCGCGAGGTCATTCCGCTTCTTTATGAAAATCCAGAGTTGGTGTGGGTCGGCTTCAAGGATCCGTCGTTCCCGTTGCCGCAGGTCATCGAGAACTTGTTTCCTCATCGCGTTAGCTTGCTTGGCATTCGCCGTAATCGGCTTCGCCATCTGATCACGCGAAAGGAGAGCCGCAAGTTCGGCCGCGAGTTCAATCCGTGGGCGCTCTACAAATTTGTCTCCGGCATAAACGCCGTACGTCTGCGCAAACTGCTGTCCACGTTGGAAGGCGAAGATTATCCCGCCAACCCGCAGAGCGCTTATCGCCAACTCCGGCAGGCGACGCTCGGCGGCACGCTCGAAGTGCCGAACATCCGTTTTGATGAGGACATCGGCGGCTACGTCAAAGTCAAGGATCAGCTCCGCAACGAGGTGCTGAATCTCCTGGCCCGTAAGGAACAGCTAACCGGCGAGGAATCGATCCGCGCCATTGAGGAGCTGATTCCCAAGGGCATGATCTTCTGGGGCCCGCCCGGCACGGGCAAAACGCTGTTCGCCAAGGCAATGGCCGCCGAGATTGGCGCGGCCGTGACCATCGTGTCGGGCCCGGAATTAAAGAGTAAATGGGTCGGCGAAAGTGAAGAAAATCTCCGCCAGATTTTCCACAAAGCCCGGCAATCGGCGCCGTCGATCATCGTCTTTGACGAGTTGGATTCCTTCGCTTCGGCGCGCGGCACCTACACGGGCAGCGGCGTCGAGCATTCGATGGTAAACCAGCTTCTGACCGAGATGGACGGCTTCCACCGCGAAGAGATGGTTTTCGTTGTCGGCACGACGAATTTTGTGGAGATCCTCGATCCGGCCTTGCTGCGTCCAGGGCGGTTCGAGTTCCATCTGCACATTCCCTATCCGGATGCCGATGCTCGCCGCGAAATCATTCGCATTTACGATCGCAAAATGGAGTTGAAGATGAGCGAGGAAACGCTGGAATACACGGTGAAGCGAACCGGCCACGGTTATCTGACACCGCAGGGCACGCCGTTTAGCGGCGACCATATCAACGCACTGTGCCGTTCGATCGCTCGCCTACGTCTGCGTGAAGAGCGCGACGACGCCAGCACGCCAAAAGATGTCGAACGCGCGCTGACGGAATATCAGGACCGGCCGAAGATGACGCGGGCGGAAGAGCGCGTCTTGGCCACGCACGAAGCCGGCCATGCCATCTGTTCGCTGTTTTGCAAGCACACGCCGCCCATCGAACGCATCACCATCGAGAGCGACAATCCCTGGGCATTCGGCTATGTCCGTCACCAGGATCCCGCGCACCGTTATATCCGCACGCGAAACGAATATCTCGACGCCATCTGCGTCGCCCTGGGCGCCCGCGAGGCGGAGACCCTGCTCTTGGACGATCTATCGATGGGCGCGGTCGGCGATTTAGAGACAGCCACCGCCATTGCCCGTGAGTTGGTCGAGGTGCATGGGCTGGGCGGACCAGAGGTCGGCGTCGCTCGCTTTGTCTCGGACAAGGACGAACGGCAGCGCCGCGCCGATCTGTCCGAGAACCAAAAGGATGCTCTCGATCGCGCCGTTCGGGCCATCCTGGAGGAAGGCCGGCTACGCGCCGCGGAGATTCTCCGGCAAAATCTCGCCTTGCTCGAATCGCTCCGCGATTTGTTGATGGAAAAGAAAACCATCGATGGCAAAACACTGGTGCAGTTCGCCGGCGATAAGGCCACGCCCAAGGAACCCTGGCCCGAAGGCGACCCAGTCGTAGGAGGAAACATGAACCGCCAAGACGCCAAGAAAAACAAAGAGAGAAGTAGAAGCTAAAGTGGTTTTTGATTTATTCGTCCTTAGCGTCCTTGGCGGTTCAAATTAGGAGACGAGAATGCCGGAAATGACGATTCAGTTACACCGTGATCCGGAGACGGGCAAGCAGAACATCATCGTCAAGCTGCGCTCCGATGAGGATGCGTTGCCGCACGAGCACGAACAGATGCACCGGGCGCTGGTAGAAAAGCTGATTAACGGCGGCATCCTGAAGGCCGGCGAGGAGGGCGATCTTGTCATCGAACGCGAGGAAGAGACGGCTGTAGCGGAGCCGGCGCGCGACAAGTCGGAGCAACAGCGCCAGGCGCAGCGGCAGAGTGGTGGCTCGGCATGATTCTATGTTTTCCCGATCTGGATACTCTTTTTTTGGCGCTAACATCTCGCGCCGTTCCGCCCGATGTCGCTCAGAAATCTGCTATTGCCGGCTTCGGCGAGGAAGAAGAGGTTTGGGTGGAGACGCCGGCCAAGCTCCCGGCCGCGGCACAGCGCGAGCTAAAGCATCTCGGCGTGCAGGTATGCAAATCGAGCAACGCTGCGCTCAGCACGGATGTTTCCTGCTGGCTCGAATTGTTGCCGCTTGCCCGCGATGATGTTCTGCTCGATGTCCTGGATAAAACACCGGTCCTCTTCGATGTGTCCAGCGGCGAGGAGCTATCGCGGCTCATCCTGGAGATGCTGCGTCTGGGCAATGATCGCCAGAGTTATCGGTGGCTCGAAGAAAAAAGCAACGGCGACAATTGCCGGGCACTATTGCGGGTGGTCGGCCCACCCTATTACTCGCTGCTGGGCGCTCTCGATCAGCTCGGCGGTCCCGGCATCGCGCCGCATGCGTTCGTCGAACGTGCTCCGGGTGTATGGGTAGAAGTGGGTTATCGCCATCCGCTGGCCGATAGTATCAAGCCACCCAAAGGCAAAATCCTCTTGCTGCGTCCGCCGCGGCACTGGCTGATGGTACCCGACGCGCCGTTCCGCGACATCTACGAAATCGTCGAGTTTCAAATCCCCGATCGCCCGGTGCGTTGGAAGGACAGCTCGCTTCCGCATCGGCTTACCGTGACGCCACGGTTGCGGCCGGCCGGCCCTACCGATGGGGCCGAGTTGTGGGTGCTGCGCGGCGAGGCCATCGATGAATTGAATCGATTCGTGCAGAATGCCGAGGACCAGTTGCTTGGCCGACTCGCCTTCGCCGTTGGCGAAAAGAATGGACAAACCATTGTCGTTCTGCGCGTGAGGCAATCGAAGCTGCCGCCGCCCGTCCTGGTCTTGCCGGCCGAGGCGTACAAAAGCCATCTGAAATTACCGAATTTGTTTCTACCGGCCGGCCATACTCTCCATCCACCGCTGCGCCGCGATGTGGTCCGCAAGCTGCTGGCCGAGGATCCCAGTCAGATCACCTGGCTGGCTCCTGTGGCGAACGAGGAGAATGAACCCTCGGGTTCTTTCTCGCCGGAAGTCCTACCCGAGGATGTGTTTCGACCGCTGACGGATTGGGTCGATTACGTCTTGGACCGCGACCGCGAGCAACTCCAAGCCTGGGTGCAAGCGATGCGATTCGAGTTTGAGTCGTTCGTTTGCGACGAGGAGCAGCCAAGCAAGCCGAAGAAGCCGCCGGCCTCCGAAAAGACACGCGGCCCCAAAGCCGCTCCCACGCGTCCGAAGGCGGAGGGAACGACCGGCGAGGCAATTCCGTTCGAGACTATGGCGGAAACGGCGATGGAAGAAACAATGCTGGAAGCATTCGCCGCTGTTGAGAAAGTCGAGCCGAGCGAGATCGAGAAAGAACTGCGCGCTGTCGAGGACGAATTTTTGGCCCTGCCCGGCGGATTGGATGACGAATCGCGCCGGACCTTGTGGCCGCGGTTAGCGGATCTCAATGCTCGCCTGTCGAAGTGGGAGGATGCCGGCATTTGCTGGCTCAATGGGTTGTGGGATGCCGGCGACGACGCCGGGAAATGGACCGCCGCCTGGTTCCGCACTGAAGCCGTCGGCGCCGCCCATCGCCACGCAAGCCATGCCGGCAGCGTGCAACCGTGGATCGCCGGCGCGGCTTCCGTCCAAGGTCTTCATCGCGACGTGACCGGTGACGATCTCGATGATTTGCTCAGTTTGCCGGAACTGGAGACGGCCGACCTCCGCGCCTTGGCCGCCTATCTCACCTGGTCGGCGCGGCGCGATCCGCGTCCGCCGGCGCTGGTGGAGCGATTGCCCGCCCTCCAGCGATTTCTCGAAAAACACGAGAAATTGCTGCCGGTGCGTGCGTGCTGGCTGGCCTGGTACCATCTCGTCCAGCTAACCGATGGCGATGTGCTGGCCCTAGCCCGCGCCCGCGATCGAATGCTCGAACGGCTGTTTCACAACGGTCTGCGACCGGAGCAAGATCTACCGAGCTTTCTGCGTTATGCGGGACATCCCTCCAGCATGCGCTTCCGCGGTATGGGACAATGGCTCAATAATTTATGTGACAAGGCATTGCGCTGGCTGAGCAAACAGAAGATGCACATCACGGCCAGCGGGAAAAACTTGACCACCCAAGCGTATGCCGAACTTGTTTTCGCCTTCGGTCTCGCGCGTCTTGGCGAGACGGACGCCTGCCGCCAGCGGCTCAAACATGCGCGAGAGACCTTGGAGGGGGAAAAGAAGATAGCGCACGATTATCTCTGCCGCGCCTTCACCCTTCGCATTGAGCAAGCTCTTGCTGGTCAACCGCCGCGGGGTGAACTCTTCAGCGTGGACGAATTAGAGCGCGTAGAGAAAGCCGAGAAAAAGCGGCGAGAAGAAGCGGAGAAGAGGCAGAGAGAGAGGACGGCAAACAAGGGAGGAGAGGCCGATCTTGGCCCTGGTTACGTCATTGATCGCATGCGCAATATCTCTCGCATCCTTGAACCGCACCAACGGGTCGTTCCTTATCGCTCGAACCTTCACCACCAGGAGGAACACGAGAAAGAGCTGGCGGCGTTGCCCGATGTGATGGACAAAAAAGACCTGGAGGCTCGTGTTTATCGTCTTCTCCAACATGTACCGAAAGGGGACAACCGGCTAAAGGTTCTAGTGCGCGTTGTACAAGCGGGGCTTGAGCAAGCGCCACGCGCCGGCGAGAAGTTCGCTTGCGACATGCTTTCTCGAGCCGTCAAAGTCTACGATGCCGATGTGGAAGAGCCGTTGGATCTTGAAGCGCTGCGCAACCGAGCGAGCTTGCTCCAGAAAGCGCTATTCGTGGCCGGCCATTTTGACCGCGTTGAACACGTTCACGCTCTCACCGCGCGCTTCCAAGCAATGCTTCAATCGCAATTCCGCAAGATGCTCGAATCCGCGGCGGATAGTCTCACGCTCGAGACGGTAGACGATCTGGTCGGCCACTGTCTCTACGGCCTGCGCAAACTCGGCCTACGCAGTGAGATTGAACGCCTGCTCACTCAAGTAACCGACTCGATTCTCGGCGGACGGAGCTTAGCCACGGTCGCGGCCAATGCAAACAACTGGTCGCTGGTGCGTGCGCTCCTGCCCGTTGCGGGCGGCCGTTATTATTTCGGTCAAGACGCTGAGGCCGAGATGATCTTCCAAGCGGCGCGGCTAATGCTCTTTAAGAACGAGTTGGATTTCAAGCAGCAAACGCACCTGGCATGCACCTATGCCAGCGCACTAGGGCAGGCGCCTATGCCCATAGCTCAGGAAAGGCTGATGGAAATCTTCGAGCGCCTGGACAACATCTACGATGGCTTTTCCACCATAAGATACTTCAGTCAGTACCAGTTCCGCTTGATTGAATCCGTCGTTTTAGCCGTGATAAGCGACGATTTCACACAGGGCACTCAAACGCGCCGTTGGCTCGACGAGGACGAATATCTTATCCGCCAACGCATCCACGGCGACGTTCGTACGTTGACGGGGCAGGTATGACGCGATTTTTTCAAGTACGGTAAAATAGCAATCTACATTGCCTTCCCCATACTCAGTAAGGAAGTGATCCAACATGGCCGTCCGAACCGCCCCTACGAATAATTCTGTCGCCGATGTCCGCGAAGACTGGACGCTTGAGGAATTGCAAGACGAGGCCGAGGAGCTGCGCACGCGCATCAATCGGTTCCGCAAATCGCTGGGCCGATTCTTCGTCCATAAGCAAGAACTGATAGATCTCATGGTGGTGACGGCCATCGCTCAGGAGCCGCTCCTGCTCGTCGGGCCGCCCGGCACCGCCAAGTCCGATCTGGTCCTCAAATTCAAGGACGCGCTGGGGATCGGCGAGGGAGATTATTTCGAGTACATGCTGACGCGCTTCACCGAGCCGTCGGAAATCATCGGGCCGATCGACATTAGCCAGTTGCGCGAGGGCCGATATATCCGTCGCGAACAGGGCAAATTGCCGACCGCCCGGCTGGCCTTTCTCGATGAGATTTTCAAATCGAACTCGGCCATCCTCAACATTCTGTTGACCATCATCAACGAGCGCAAGTTTTACCAGGACGGCGTGCCGCAGCCGGTGCGGCTGCGCGTGTTGTTCGCTGCCACCAACGAAATCCCCGAACAGAGTGAATTGGCCGCTCTCAAGGACCGTTTCTGTCTCAAGGCCGAGAGCCAGTCCGTGCAGGAACAGCATTTCACCGAGCTGGTCGATACGGGCATCGAGGGCGAAGTTCACAAGGTGCTGAACCAAAAACCGTGGAGCGAGGGGCACTGCTCACTCGAAGATTTGCTCAAGGCCAACCGCTATTTGACGCACCTGTTCGCCCGCAAGCATCGCAGCGGCCGTGGTCAGGAACAAAACGACCGTGAGGTGTTTTTTCCGCCGGAGGTGTTCGACGAATTCCGCCGCCTGGTCAAGACCTTGAGCAGCGGCGACAAGATCTTCATTAGCGACCGCAAGCTGGTGAAACTGTACAAATTGTTCCGTATTCGCGCCTGGCTGTTCAGCGGCGGCACTGTGACGCGCGACGATTTGCGGCTCCTGGCCTATCTCGGCGAGAGCCACCAGGAAATCGAGTTGCTGCGCCAGAAGGTGCCGATGCTTTTGGGGTTGGAGTAACGTTGGCGAGCGGGGTCGCGTTAGCGCCCCGAGAGACGTACTCGGGGCGCTAACGCGACCCCGCTCGCCGCATTTTTGAATAACCCCCTCGCCGTCAGCGTCCATGTCCATAGATCGTTCTGTACGGTCATCCAGTGGGTTCCCAGTCCAAGGTTTTATTACTGGAGGTTTGTTTGTGATGAAAGCTCGTACGATGCTAGGGGCCTCCCTGGCAGCGGCGCTGATTATTGGCGGCGCGCTGGCCGAGGAAAGCCTCAAATCGGGACCGCAAGTAGGCAAAAGGGTTGTGCCGTTCAATCCGCTGCACTGCAACGGCAGCGGTAAAGGCGGCAAAGCTTGCTTGGTCTGAAAGAACGGTGGTAATCCTGTCGCCGTGGTCTTCGCACGCGAAGTCACCGACAGCTTGACCAGTTTGGTCAAGAAAATCGATGAAGCCACTCAGAAAAACAGCGACGCCCGTATGGGCAGCTTTGTGGTGTTTTGCAGCGACGAAGAGGGACTCAAGAAGAAGCTTGAGGACCTCGCCGATAAAGAAAAGCTCAAGAAAACCATCCTCACCATCGATAATCCGGCTGGTCCTGAAGGCTATGACATAGCCAAGGACGCGGATGTCACGGTCCTCCTCTACGTTGGGCAACAGGTAAAGGTCAACCACGCCTACAAGAAGGGCGAGCTGTCGGGCAGCGAGGTTGATAAGATTCTGTCCGAATTGCCCAAGATTCTGGAAAAGTAGGATTAGTACGCAGCAGCGGGCTTACCTCGCTGCCTGATATCGGACTGGGTCTCATCCCGCCGTCCGGCATCATGCCGGGCGGCGTTTTTTTGCGCGCCTTCCCCAATCCTCTCTCGCGTTTGGCCCCCCCTTGACGCCGGGGAGCCGGTTTCATACTATTAGAGGAATTCATACTAACGTCTCTTGATATTAGGCAAAGAGATGATAGGATTTCTCCCATGCAATTTGAGGCGCTCCAGGTTTTCTGCGATATTGCCCGTTGTCGTAGTTTCTCGCAAGCAGCGGCGGCGCAGCAGCCGCCCTTAACGCAGTCGGCCGCCAGTCAGATTGTCCATCAGCTGGAGAAACGGCTGGGAGTCCAGTTAATCAATCGCTCGACGCGGCCGCTTCAACTGACGCCCTTGGGACAGGCGTACTACCAGGGATGCAAGGAGCTGGTAGAACGCTACCTGGAGTTGGAAGCCTCCATCAAGCAGGGACGACCGCAGTTGACGGCCACAGTGCAGGTGGCCGCGATTTACTCCGTCGGCTTGGGCGACATGGGGCTGTACGTCGAACGTTTCGCGGCTGAGCAGCCGTTCGCCCGCGTTCACGTCGAGTACCTCCACTCGAACAAGGTCGTCGAGAAGGTGCGCGACGGCAGCGTCGATCTGGGGCTGGTGTCGTTCCCGCGCAAGTCGCGGGATTTGGTGGTGTTGCCGTGGCGCGAGGAAGAAATGGTCCTGGCTTGCCAGCCATCGCATCCCTTGGCCCGGCAAGCAAGTGTTCGCCTCGCCCAGTTGAGCGGCGAGAAGTACATCGCCTTCGACAAAGACCTGGGTATCCGCCGCCAGGTCGATCGTTTCCTGCGCCAGCAGGACGTATCGGTTGAGGTGGAATTGGAGTTCGACAACATCGAGAACATCAAGAAAGGCATTGAGATCGCCGGCGGCGTCGCTCTCCTCCCCGAGCCGACGCTGCGCCAGGAAGTGGAGGCGGGGCTGCTGGTGGCGCGGCCCTTGGCCGGCTGCCGCTTCGTTCGGCCGTTGGCCATTATTTATCGCCGCCAGATCCGGCCCAGCCCGGCCGTCCAGCGCTTCATCGACTTGTTGCTGGAAAACGGAAACACCGATGCGGCTACTCTCCCGCCGCTCGGACAATCCCGGCACGATCGTAATGGAACCGCGCAAGACCGGCGAAAGAAAGCGAGGAGTGAGGAGTAAGGAGTGAGGAGTGAGGAGAAACAGGATTTTTTCTCCTCACTCCTCACTCCTCACTCCTCACTGAAACAAGCGATCACTGCGAGAAAGAAGAAGTAACCATGACTCCCCGCTCTCTCCCAAATCCGCAGGGTCTCTACGACCCGCGCTACGAACACGATGCCTGCGGCGTCGGCTTCGTCGTCAACTTGAAGAACCGTCAATCGCACGACATCGTCCGCGATGCGTTGCAGATTCTCAAGAATCTGGAGCATCGCGGCGCCTGCGGCTGCGAGAAAAACACCGGCGACGGCGCCGGCATCCTCGTCCAGATGCCGCACGCATTTCTTCGCCAGGAATGCGCCAAGATCGGCATCGAACTCCCGGACCCAGGCCGATACGGGGCCGGCATGGTATTCTTGCCGTCCGACGAGGGCGGACGGCATATCTGCGAACGAGCCTTCGAGCGTGTGGTGCAAGAAGAAGGGCAGCGCGTACTGGGCTGGCGAACCGTGCCGGTCGATCCGTCGCCATTGGGCAAGACAGCGCGCGAGGCCATGCCGATCATCCGCCAGATATTCATCGGACGCAATGGATCGCTTGCCGGCGATCTCGCCTTTGAGCGCAAGCTCTACGTCATTCGCCGCCGTATCGAGAACCTGCTCAAGCCATCGCCGTTCGGCCCGGACTCCAGCGAGGAATTTTTCACACGCTGGGAAGCCGACGTGCAGCGCGAGGTCAAGGCCATGCACGCCGGCCATCGCGCCATGTTCTACGTCGTGAGCTTGTCCTACAAGACGCTAATTTACAAGGGCATGCTCAACGCCGGCCAATTGCCGCAGTTCTATCCGGACTTGAACGATCCGGCCCTGGTATCGGCGCTGGCGATGGTGCATTCGCGTTTCAGCACGAACACGTTCCCCACCTGGGCGCGGTCGCATCCTTATCGCTACATCGCCCACAACGGCGAGATCAACACACTCCGCGGCAACGTCAACTGGATGACCGCCCGCGAACGCATGTTCTCGTCGCCCTTGTTCGGCGACGACATCAAGAAGATCCTCCCGGTCATCGATCAGAGCGGCAGCGACTCGGCAATGTTCGACAACGCGCTCGAATTGCTGGTCATGAGCGGGCGCTCGCTGCCGCACGCCGTCATGATGATGATCCCGGAGCCGTGGGGCGGCGACGAGTGGATGAGTCCGGAAAAGAAGGCATTTTACGAGTATCACTCTTGCCTGATGGAGCCGTGGGACGGTCCGGCGTCGATCGCCTTTACCGACGGCGTGCGCATCGGTGCCGTGCTCGATCGCAACGGCCTGCGGCCGTCGCGCTACTACGTCACCAAGGACGATCGCGTGATCATGGCTTCAGAAGTCGGCGTACTGGATGTGCCGCCGGAGATGGTACTGCACAAGGGACGGTTGCAGCCGGGTCGCATGTTCCTCGTGGACATGGAGCAAGGCCGCATCATCGCCGATGAGGAGCTGAAAAAGGAGATCGCCACCGAGCATCCTTACGCCGAATGGCTGCGCGACAACATCCTCTCGTTGGAGCAGCTGCCGCCCGGTCCCGTCGTTCACGAACCGGACCATGAGACGGTACGGCTGCGCCAGCGCGTCTTCGGCTACACCACGGAAGATTTGCGGATCCTCATGGCGCCGATGGCTCAGGAAGGCAACGAAGCGATCGGCTCGATGGGCAACGACGCGGCGTTGGCCGTGCTTTCGGATCGTCCGCAGCTGCTTTACAACTATTTCAAGCAGCTATTCGCGCAGGTGACGAACCCTCCTGTGGACGGCATCCGCGAAGAGCTGATTATGGCAATGGAGACGACCATCGGGGCGGAGTACAATCTGCTTGAACCGACACCGCGCTCCGCTCGGCAAATCAAGCTGAAATCGCCGATCCTCAAGAACGACGAGCTGGACAAGCTGCGCCAGCTCGACGGCAAGGGACCGGGCAATTTCAAATCCGTGACGCTGCCGATCCTCTTCCCCGTCCATGAGAGAGAAAAAGGATTGGAAAAGGCGATGCACGCCTTGTGCCGCCATGCCAGCCAGATGGTCGCCTCCGGCCACGACTTTATCGTTCTCAGCGATCGCGGCCACACGCGGACCATGGCGCCGATCCCCGCGCTGCTCGCCGTCGCTGGGGTGCATCACCACTTGATCCGCGAAGGCACGCGCACCAAGGTTGGACTCGTGCTCGAAAGCGGCGAGCCGCGCGAGGTTCATCATTTCGCCTTGCTCATCGGCTATGGCGCCGGCGCCATCAATCCGTACCTGGCGTTTGAGACGCTCGATGACATGATCGAGCAAGGCGAGTTGGTCGGCATCGATCACGACAAGGCGGTCAAGAATTACGTCAAGGCGATCGGCAAGGGCGTCATGAAGGTCATGTCCAAGATGGGCATTTCCACGGCGCAGAGCTACTGTGGAGCACAGATTTTCGAGGCGATCGGATTGAGCAAGGCTGTCATCGATAAATACTTCACCTGGACGGCCTCGCGCATCTCCGGCGTTGGTCTGGACGTGATTGCCGCCGAGGTCAAGGCGCGGCACGAACGCGCCTTCCCCGAGCGCCCACTCAATGGCCATGTGCTGGACGTGGGCGGCCAATATCAATGGCGCAAGGAAGGCGAGCATCACCTGTTCAACCCCGAGACGGTCCACAAACTGCAATACGCCGTCCGCAGCGGCAATTACAAGGTCTTCAAGGAATACAGCGAACTGGTAAATAATCAGGCCCGGCGCTTGTGTACGCTGCGCGGCCTGTTCGACTTGAAATTCGCCGACCAGCCGATTCCGATTGAGGAAGTCGAGCCGGTTGAGTCGATCATGAAGCGATTCAAATCGGGCGCGATGTCTTACGGCTCGATCAGCAAGGAAGCGCACGAGACCTTGGCGATTGCCATGAACCGTATCGGCGGCAAGAGCAACACCGGCGAAGGCGGCGAGGATCCGGCTCGTTACATCCTCGATCCCAACGGTGACTCGCGCAACAGCGCGATCAAGCAGGTGGCCTCCGGCCGCTTCGGTGTGACCAGCGAGTACCTCGTCAACGCCAAGGAATTGCAGATCAAGATGGCGCAAGGGGCCAAGCCCGGCGAGGGGGGCCAATTGCCTGGAAGCAAAGTGTATCCGTGGATCGCCAAGGTGCGCCATTCGACACCGGGCGTCGGCCTGATCTCGCCGCCGCCGCACCACGATATTTACTCCATCGAGGATCTCAAAGAGCTGATTCACGATTTGAAGAATGGCAACCACCACGCCCGCATCAGCGTCAAGTTAGTGGCCGAGGTCGGTGTCGGCACGGTGGCGGCCGGCGTTGCCAAGGCGCATGCGGATGTGGTACTCATCAGTGGCCACGATGGCGGCACGGGCGCTTCTCCCCAAACGAGCATCAAACACGCCGGCGCGCCGTGGGAGTTGGGCTTGGCTGAAACGCACCAAACGCTGCTGCTCAACGACCTGCGAAGCCGCATCGTCGTCGAGGTTGATGGCCAACTCAAGACCGGCCGCGATGTCGTCATCGGCGCGCTCCTGGGCGCGGAAGAGTTTGGCTTCGCCACAGCCCCTCTGGTGTCGCTGGGCTGTATCATGATGCGTGTGTGCCATCTGAACACTTGTCCGGTTGGAGTCGCCACGCAAGATCCGCGACTGCGGGCCAAGTTCGCCGGTAAACCGGAGCATGTGGTCAACTTCATGCGCTTCATCGCCCAGGAAGTCCGCGAGCTGATGGCCCAGCTCGGCTTCCGCACTATCAACGAGATGATCGGCCACACCGAGCGACTCGGCGTCTCCAATGCGATCAACCACTACAAGACGCGCGGCCTCGATTTGACTCCGATCTTCTATCAACCGCCCATGCCGCCGTCGGTCGATCGCTACTGCGCGATTCCGCAGGACCACGGCTTAGACGAGGCGCTGGATAATACCACGTTGTTGCCCTTATGCCAGCCAGCCCTGGAGGATCGCAAGCCGGTTTCAGCGACTTTGCCCATCCGCAATGTCAACCGCGTGACTGGTACCATCCTCGGCAGCGAGGTGACGCGCCGCTTCGGCGCCGTCGGCCTGCCGGAGGACACGATCCGCCTGCACTTCCAGGGATCGGCCGGCCAAAGCTTCGGCGCCTTCATCCCGCCCGGCATCACATTAACTCTGGAAGGCGATGCCAACGATTATCTCGGAAAGGGCTTGTCCGGCGGCAAAATCATCGTGTATCCGCCCAAGGGATCGACGTTCGATCCGACCGCGAACGTCATCATCGGCAACGTCGCCTTCTACGGGGCGACGAACGGCGAGGCCTATATCGCCGGCATGGCCGGCGAGCGTTTCTGCGTCCGCAACAGCGGCGTCCGCGCCGTGGTGCTGTCTGTCGGCGATCACGGCTGCGAGTACATGACCGGCGGTCGAGTGGTGGTGCTCGGCCCGACGGGACGCAACTTTGCGGCCGGCATGTCCGGCGGCATCGCCTACGTCCTCGATGAGGCCGGCACTTTCTCGCGCAACTGCAATCCGGAGATGGTTAAGTTGTTCCGTCTGGAAGAGGAAGATGAGATCGAGGAAGTGCGCGAGATGATCCGCAAGCACGTCGCGTACACGCACAGCGAACGCTCACGTCAAGTGCTGGCAGATTGGGACAGCCTGGTACCGTGTTTCGTCAAGGTTTATCCCAACGATTACCGCCGCGTAATTGAGACGCAGAAGCGATTCAAGACATCGGGCCTGACAGAGGAAGAGGCGGTGATGGCCGCATTCGAGGAAAATGCGCATGATTTGATGCGTGTTGGGGGGAAGTGATGGCGAGGATGGGTGCGTACCATGCGAGCCGAGGTGTATTGGATTGAGGGGCCGTGGTCGGGTCGATTGGCGATCATGCCGCGGCCGCGCGGAGGCGATTGGCTCGAAGACGAAATCGCCTCCTGGCAGCGTCTGGGGGTCGACGAAGTTGTATCCACCTTGACCAAGGAGGAAAACGCGGAGCTGGATCTGGTGAGAGAACAGGAAGCGTGCATCGCTGGGAAGATCGCTTTTGTCGCTTTTTCCATCGAAGACCGCAGTATCCCTGCCTCGCGGGCGGCCACGCTAGATCTGGTGCGCGGGCTGGAGCAAGAGCTTGCATCGGGCAAGAAGATCGCCATTCATTGCCGGCAGGGAGTTGGGCGATCCGCATTGCTGGCAGCATGTGTCCTTGCCGCGGGTGGCGCAGAGCCGGCATCGGCATGGGAACGAATTGCGGTAGCGCGGGGCTGTGCGGTTCCGGATACGAGCGAGCAGAGGGAATGGGTAATGCGATTCGCTCGGGAAATGCTAGTTACGGGTAAGAATGATCGATTGCAAAAAGTTAGATAGATTTGACCATAGCTTGATGTACTGAGAGGTTACGATAATGGGTAAGCCGACGGGATTTCTCGAATACCCGCGCGAACTGCCGCAAGCGCTGCCGCCGGCGGAGCGCATTCACAATTGGTCCGAGTTTCATGAGCACGCCGATGAGAAACAGCTGCGCACGCAAGGCGCTCGCTGCATGGATTGCGGCGTGCCGTTTTGCCACACCGGCGCGCTCATCGAGGGCATGGCGGCCGGCTGTCCTATCAACAACCTCATTCCGGAGTGGAACGATCTCGTTTATCGCGGATTATGGCGCGAAGCGCTCGACCGTCTGCACAAGACCAACAATTTCCCAGAGTTCACGGGGCGTGTTTGCCCCGCGCCGTGCGAGGGATCGTGCGTGCTCGGCATCAACGAGCCGCCAGTCACGATCAAGAGCATCGAGTGCGCCATCGTCGATAAAGGGTTCGAGGAAGGCTGGATCGTGCCGGAGCCGCCGGCCGTGCGTACCGGCAAGAAGGTGGCCGTTGTCGGCTCCGGGCCGGCAGGATTGGCCGCGGCAGCTCAGCTCAATCGCGCCGGCCATTGGGTCACGGTCTTCGAGCGCGCCGACCGCATCGGCGGACTGTTGATGTACGGAATTCCCAACATGAAGCTCGACAAACGCATCGTCCAGCGCCGCGTCGATCTCCTCAAGGCCGAAGGCGTCGCGTTCATCACCAACTGCGAGGTTGGCAAGGACTACCCCGCTGACAAGTTGCGCAAGCTGTTCGACGCCATCGTGCTGTGCGGCGGAGCTACCAAGCCGCGCGATCTGCCGATCGAAGGCCGGCAGCTCGGTGGCATTCATTTCGCGATGGAGTTTTTGCACGCCAATACCAAGAGCCTGCTCGACAGCAATCACTCTGATGGCGCATACCTCTCGGCCAAGGGCAAGGATGTGATCGTCATCGGCGGCGGCGACACCGGCACCGACTGCGTCGGCACGTCCATGCGGCACGGCTGCAAAAGCCTCGTTCAGTTCGAGATCCTGCCCATGCCGCCCATGACGCGTGCTGCCGACAATCCCTGGCCGCAGTGGCCCAAGGTCTACAAGCTCGATTACGGCCAGGAAGAGGCGGAGGCTATTTTCGGCAAAGATCCTCGGGAGTATCTCATTTCGACGAAGAAATTCGTCGGGGACGCCAACGGTCACGTCAAGGAGTTGCACACTGTCCGCATCGAATGGGTCAAGGACAACGGCCGGACCATTCCGCGCGAAGTGCCCGGCACCGAGCGCGTCTTTCCCGCCCAGCTCGTGCTGCTGGCAATGGGTTTTCTCGGCCCCGAAAATCAACTGCTCGATCAGCTCGGCGTCGAGAAAGATCCGCGCTCGAACGCCAAGGCGGAGCACGGCAAATTCGCCACGAGCGTTCCCGGCGTGTTCGCGGCCGGCGACCTGCGGCGCGGCCAGAGCCTGGTTGTCTGGGCCATCAACGAAGGCCGTGGCGCCGCGCGTGAATGCGATCGCTATCTGATGGGCGATACACAATTGACGTAAAGTCGGCGAGTAAAACAACATTGTTCGTCGAACTCGCTTGGGCTTGAGCGAGATGTCCGGTACAAAGCCGGAGGCCGCGGCAAAGTAGGAGGGATTGTTGTGACGACGATATCGGTTCCGTCCTCACGCCCATCGCCGGCAGGTCCTCGGCCACTCCGCTGGACGTGCGCCGAGTTCCACCGCTTCGGCGACATGAGTGTGTTCGAGGGCCGGCGGGCGATGCTTATCGACGGCGTCATCTTGGAGCAAGGACCGATGAACCCGCCGCACGCGATCACGCTCGGATTCGTCGAAGAGGCAATCCGAACGGCTTTCGGTCCTGGCTGGTGGCCGCGCCAGCAGTCGCCCCTGATTCTCGGCCTCGACACCGACCCAGAGCCAGATCTCGCTGTCGTGCCAGGTCGGCCTCGTGACTACACGGCGCACCCGACGACTGCGGATTTAGTGGTTGACGGGGCGGACTCCTCCCTCAGCTTCGATACAAACGAGAAGCGACTGCTGTATGCGCGAGCCGGCATCCGCGAGTACTGGGTAGTCGACATCAACGGGCGGAGACTGCTCGTCTACCGCGACCCCCAAGCGGGCGATTACGCCACCCAACAGATTCTTGGCCCGTCCGACGTGGTGTCGCCGTTAGCCGCGCCATCGGCGGTGCGCGTAGCGGATCTGCTCGCGTGACGGCACCGAAGATGTTAGTTGTGGAAGTATCGATGGACTTCGGAAGAATCAAACGGGGTGCACGTCCGTCGAAAACCGCCGAAAAAGGGTCGCGCCGAAAAGGGGGTCGGGAGTCGATTCCGCAGGTACTGGATCGACTCCCGACCTCTTTCGATTCCCTCCAGCTGACAGATGGATCCTGGTGATCTGTTGAAGCAGGTTTGTGGCGTAGGTACAGCTATCGAAACGGACGACCTGCGCTCGGCACGCTTTGACACGTCCTGTCTCTCGACCTACGAGGTGCAGGCGAGTGGCAAATCGCCCCGTTAAGTCCTTATTCTGCAAAGAGTTTGCTACTTGCCAGGGGGATTGGGCCGTTGACAAACTGGCATACGGCCCCCAGACGGTTCCGAAAGGGGGAAAAGGGGACTGCGATGTCCTCTTTTCCTCTTTCGGCGGTCATTTGCTATATCAGTGCTATATCCTTCTCGCTCTGCCCAACGGCTACTTATCCTTCTTCTCCCTCTTCGCCTCGATATCGAATTCCCGCTTCTCGCCCCCGAATTCCGTCGAGCCTTTCCCCTTGAGCTTGTCCTCGTCAATCGTCAGCTTGTAGTCGACGGTGATCTCATTATCCATGATCTTCCGCACGGCGGAGAACGTCAGCGTACCGTCCGTCAGCTTGAGGTTGTTGAGCTTTTCCTCTTTCTGGTCCGGCCAGCTCATTGTCCCAGCGAGTTTGTCTCCGTCCTTCTTGATCGTCAAGGTGGAGG
The DNA here is from genome assembly GCA_035653735.1 of Gemmataceae bacterium. Taxonomy (GTDB): domain Bacteria; phylum Planctomycetota; class Planctomycetia; order Gemmatales; family Gemmataceae; genus JAJPHU01. The sequence continues at coordinate 18,108 of DASRBG010000114.1, read as the reverse complement.
TCCGCTGCTGCCCGCCAATCTCATACTCGCACTTCCACGTTCCGACCGGGTCTCCTTTCCTGTCCTCCAGCGCGGCTGCCAGGCCGCATACGCCGAGTACCAGCGCCATTGAGAGAATCGCTTTCATAATCGCCTCCGAGAAGTGACGGAAGGGAAGCGGTCTAACGTAGACCGCCACCAGCCGCTGTCAGCGATTCTATGGATGCCGCGACCGTTGGGCAGGTTGGGAGCCTATCCGGATCTTGGGGACTGGAGTAGCGCTCCTGCCTCTCTACATCCGCGCCATTCGAATTGCGTCCCCTGTCCCTTTCTCTTCCAACTTGGCACCGCTCAGAAAATGGGTAAATGGTATCCGTTCATTTTTCTGCTGAGTGATTACTCGCAAAAAGCTGACATTATTTTCCCGTGTCCTGAGTTCCTGCGTCGCTGCCGGCCTAAGATTACTGCATGGCCAGGGAAAAGAAACCACGGGGGTCCGATGCCAAGCTGGCGCGGCTTCATGCCTTGCGCAACCAGCCGGCCACTTCGGAAACCATTCTGGAGCTGCGCCGTTATCTCGCGGATGCTTCGAGCGTCATCGTGGCGGAGGCGGCCCGGTTCATCAAGGAACAAGCCGTTGCCGAACTGGTCGGCGATCTCGTGGCCGCGTTCGATCGTTTGATGATTGATCCAGAGGAGAGCGACAAGCAATGCCGGGCCAAGATCGAGATCGTAGATGCCCTGAACCGGCTCGAATATGCCGAACCGGACGTGTTCCGGCGCGGCCTGACCCACCGTCAGAACCCCCGTTTCGGCCAGCCGGACCAGGATGCGGCCGGGGCGCTGCGGGCGAATTGCGCATTCGGCCTGGCCAGGATCGGTCATCCCGGCGTCGTGCTGCTGCTGACCGAGCTGCTGCTCGACAGCGACGACACGGCCCGAGCAGGAGCGGCCCGCGCTCTCGGCGGCACCGGATCGCTCGCCGCAGTTCCCCTGTTGCGTTTCAAGGTGCGGATCGGCGATCGAGTGATCGACGTCATCGGTGAGTGTTTTGCTTCGCTCTTGACCCTGTCCTTCGAGGAGTCCTTGCCCTTCGTGGCCCGCTATCTGCAGGCTCGGGAGAGCGCGCTGCAAGATACGGCGGTGTTCGCCCTGGCCGAGACGCGCCGGTCGGGAGCGTTCGTCGTCCTGAGGGATTACTGGCCGGAGGCGCCGGCCGACCTCCGAGAATCGCTGCTGATCGCCCTCGCCATGTTCCGCATGCCGGCCGCGAATGAGTTCCTCATCGGCTTGATTGCCGGTAAGGACCCGAGCGCCCGTGCCGCCCTGTCGGCGCTGGCCATTCACCGGGACAATCCGAAGATCACCGCCAGCATCGCCGCCGCGGTGGAGGCCAACGGTGCAGAGTCGGTGCGAGAGTGGTTCCAGAAAAAGTTCCCGGCGAATTAGAGGGGGAGGTGAAAAATGAGACGAATACCTGACGCGAAAAAACCTCGATCTGAACCATCCGCTCCAATTGACCGCATACGACGAGGCAGCTGAAATCGAACGATTTGTCCCCGCCAAGTAACTCCTCGGTAGCCGTTGCCTTCGCTGGGTGGTCCTGTTACATTCACCCGGATCCCGGTAAGCGACGCTTCCCAAAAGCGTCTTTACCCGCTGCAATCGCGTTCAAGGAAGGAACCACGCATGAAATGTCTCGTCACCGGCGCCGCCGGCTTTATCGGTTCGCATCTGTGCGAGCACCTTTTGCGAAGCAATCACACCGTCGTCGGACTCGATGCCTTTATCCCGTATTATCCACGCGACGCCAAAGAAGCGAACCTCGCTCGCTTTTGCAATCATCCTGCCTTCTCATTTCATCCTCTCGATCTTCGTTGTGATCCGCTCGATGCCGCCCTCGCCGGGGTCGAAGCGGTTTTTCACCTCGCCGCCATGCCCGGTTTGACGCGGAGTTGGAGCGACTTCGAACTGTACCAAGGCTGTAATCTTACCGGCACGCAACGACTCCTCGAAGCGGTGCGGGGGCTGCCGGGATTGCGGCGCTTCGTTTATGCCTCGACTTCGTCGGTTTATGGGCGCTACGGCTCCGGCGATGAGACGCTGCCCTTGCGGCCCATCTCGCCCTATGGCGTCACCAAGTTGGCGGCGGAGAACCTGTGCCGCGCTCACGCCGACGAGTGCGGCTTGCCTCTGGTGGTTCTGCGCTATTTCTCCGTCTATGGTCCCGGACAGCGGCCGGACATGGGCTATCATCGCTTCATCGAGGGGCTTTTGACCGGCAAGCCGATTATCGTTCACGGCGATGGTTTGCAATCGCGCGGCAACACCTATGTCAGCGATTGCGTGGCGGCGACGACGGCGGCGCTGGGAGCGCCCCTCGGTGAGGTTTATAACATCGGCGGCGGCGAGACGGCAAACGTCTGGGAGATCCTCGGCAAGCTCGAACGCATCGTTGGCCGGCGCGCCGAAGTGCGGCGTGAGCCGGCACGACCCGGCGATCAGCGCGTGACCGCCGCCGATACGACGAAACTGATGCGTCACCTCAGCTGGCAGCCGCGCGTCGGTCTCGATGAAGGGCTGGCGAAACAGGTCGAATGGCAGCGGGGGCGCTTACAAAGGCAGGCGGCGTGAAAGCGAGGAGCGAACAAAGGAGAGCCGCGACCGTAAGGGAGCGGTGAAGAAGACCACTCCCTTACGGTCGCGGCTCTGCATAACCGATCCTATTCAGCAATTCCGGCGTTAAAACGAATGGCTCGCGCGGTATCGTCTCCAGCCGGAACAAAGGAATCAACTCTCGCAGGGAGATCGGCTCGATTGCCGCGATCCAACCGCACGACCAGGCCAAGAGTCCCAGGAGCATTTCCGGTCGCACGCCGGCATCACGTAGTGCTGACAAGCGCGTGTCACTGTGGCGCTTGGCCAGGCGACGGCCATCAGGCCCGACGACGAGCGGGACGTGAACGAACCGCGGCGGCGTCAGCCCGAGCGCCTGATAGAGCAGCAACTGCCGCGGCGTGGACGGAATCAAATCGTCGCCGCGCACCACTTCCGTAACTTCCCGCGCCGCGTCATCGACCGCCACCGCCAATTGGTATGCCGGCAGGCTCCCTGTCATGCCCAAAATCGACGCCTTCCATACCACGAAATCGCCGCCCACCTGGCGCAGATCGATCCGCGTCGGACCTTGAAATCCATCGACAAATTCCGGCGATTCGGCCGGCACGCGGAAACGCCAACAGTATGGACGGTCTCCCAACCCTGCCACATCCTTGACATGCCTTCCTGCGCAGATGCCGGGGTAAACCAGACCTTCATGCTCCAAATGTGGGGCACTGGCGGCACGTTCGATATCGCCGCGCGTACAGCTACACGGATAGACCAACTCCGCTGCCATGAGGTGCTCAAGAGCAGCACGATAAAACGGCAGGCGCTTCGTTTGGATGATTGGACCTTCATCCCAATCCAAGCCAAGCCATTGCAGGTCGCTTATTGCTTGCTGGTCCGCCCCTTGCTTGACGCGCGGCGAATCGATGTCCTCAATGCGCAGCACCACTCGGCCGCCCTGACTCCGCGCGGATAACCAGGCAAGGAGATATGTCCGGGCATTGCCGACATGCTGTGCCCCTGTCGGCGAGGGAGCCAATCGACCGGTCACCGTGTCACCCTATTGCCTTGTCACCTTGTCATCCCGAGCGGGGTAGAGCCGATCCTGGGCTTGCTGGCAAATGCGGGCGGCGATGGCTACTTTGAGCAGCTGTATGCCGCCCCAGAAAACCACCAAGGCGATGACCGCGATGGGCCAGGCTTCAGTCATGCGGCGTTTATCGCAGAAATCATAGACGAGAGCAAAGGCGAGCATCGACAGGCCGATCAGCAGCCAGCCGGAGAGCTCGCGCCACCAGTACCTCATAAGGACTCCTTTTTCCGCTGAGCGCGCAGCCGCGCCCATGTCAGCCAACGATTGAGGGTTCCCTGTTCGCGGCGCGTTTGCCGCCAAAGTTGATCCTGCAAGTACAATAAGCTCTCTTCCGGCGTGGCCGTCCTCCACCGTAGGTAACCGGCCACTGTCCCCGCTGCCGCCAGCACCGCCAGGCTTGCCCACACGATTTGCAGCGCTCGCCACATCGTCCATGGCATGCCCAACGGAACCTCACCCAAGATCGCCCTCCCCATCACCCGCGCCCAGACCGATACGGCCAATCCCACCCATATCGGCAAGGCGAACCCCAGAAGCGCCATCTCCCGACCGTTGACAAGATCGGGCGATCTCTTGAGTGCAGAGCCGGGCGTTTGTTTTTTCTCCTTGCTCCTCCTATCTCGCTCTTCACTTTCCGGCCGCGGGCGCCGAGGGTCCGATGGGAAGATGTGACGCATTAACGACAGGAGACGATAATGTCCGACGACATAGGCCAAAACGGCGAAGCACAAAAGAACGTCCATCAGGGTCGGCGTCTGAAAGCGCGACCAGCCGGGCCAGTAGTTCCCCCGGGAACGAGGGCTGGTCATGCCGAGCAGGCCGGCCAAGGACAGCAGCACCATCGGCGGCCCGTGGGTCCAGTTCGTCAGCAGCGTCAGCCCCCCAATCAGCGACGGCACGACGCACCACCACTCCAGCCCGCGATCGGCCAGACACACGACCATCAGAAAAAGCGCCGCCAGACAGAGCAGGGTGTAATTGAGTACGGCAGGATGCGAACGCATTTCCTGGCGCATTGGTGGGACGCCGGTCTCTGAGTTACTGGACCGGTGTCCCGCCGGTCCCACCCGAGAGGTTGGTGTCATGAGTGCGGCCTCCCCAGGCTGCGCAGGCGCTCCAGCCGGCTGAGGATCAACGGTATGGGTTCGTCCTCGGCGGCGCAGAGGACGGCAACTCCCATGCGCGTGAACGTGCGCCGCAATCGCTGATAGGCGAGGTGAAAACGCCGTGTTGTCAGTTGGTCCCATAGCACCGTCGTCCGCGATCCGCCGCCCGTTCTCCGCTTTGCCCCTTGGCGGGAAGCGGATCGCGGAGAGCGGATCGCGGAGGGCGGCAACTCGAGTCCCGGCGGCCAGGGACAGATCAGCACAACTTGATGATGCCGGCCCAGCGCCACTCGCACCGCGCGCAAGAGCGGATCGAGGGCGTCATCCAATTCCAGCAAATCGGCCAAGAGGACAAACAATTCATTATCGCGTCCTTTGCCCACGGCACGCACCAGAGCTTTTGCCAGGACCGAAACCTTCTCCGGGGCCGCGAACAGGTACCGTCCCTCCGGGCTGTACAAAGGAAGCGTGTAAGGCACCTGATGCTCGCTCAGAAAACGCTGCAACAAAAGCGAGAAGGCGTCGTCGTCTTCCAGGAGTGTGGCGAGTCCGCCCGGCGCCAGTCTGTAGCGCACCGAGAGGATGGCCGCCAGCTGTTTGCGCCAGCGGTCGCGCCGGCGCTTGCCGATACCGGCCACCGCATCCACGCCGAAAAGAAATGCCGACGCCGCCCACGTCGCGAACACCGACAAAGGCGCGAAGAAGAGTACGAACAGTAGCACGTTGTCCAGCGACCGCGTCCTCAACAGCACACGCGCCGACAACAGGACCACCGGTAGGACCAGCGCCCAGAATGATGTCCACCAACACAAGGTTCGCAGGGCGCTCTTGTGGCGATGCAGAAGCTCAAAGAAACCCAAACGCAGGCGGTGTGAGTAGCCGGAGAATCCGTCCAGCCACATCATCGCCCAGGGCACGGAATTGACGCCCGGTCGTAGCAATTCCGGGTAGATTTCCACGGCGAAACTGTAGGCCAGGGGCAGCAGATGAGCGGGATTGATACATTGCTGGCCAGGCTGGCGCGCGGCGGCTTCCGCCAGCAGCCGCAAGCATTCGGTTCGGTGGGTGCTGCCGCGATCCGGTGCGATGTTTCGCGCACCGTGTTCATCGAACAAACACAGACCGGTCAAATCGCGGATGCCGGCATTGGCTTGCAGGACGCCGGCCGCTAGATCCACGAGGCGGTCCAGTGCCTTTTGGTAGCGTGTTTGTCGCGAACCCACTCCGGAGGGAGTCGGCACTCGCACCGAGCTGGACATGTCCACGAACAGCGTGCAGCGAACAGGCACCTCGCTTTCGAACTCCTTGGTGATAAGGCGATCGCGCCGCGCCGACACTTTCCAGGCGATAGTCTTTGGCGGATCTCCAGGCAGATAATCGCGCAGATCGAGCAATTCGCTTCCCGATCCGGGACGGCGAAAGCGATGGATACCGGGTGGCAAGAGGAGATTGTGCCGCTTGACCGAAGCCGGCTGGCTGGGGCGCGTCGTCAGTAGGGGGAGAATCGGGAGGATGACAACTGCGTGCAGAAAATGAACATGATAAAAAAAGCCTTGCCAGTCGGCGGCCTGGAGTCGCACGCCCTCGAAGCGGGCCAGGCCGGCCGGGCCGCAGCGGATGCGATAGGTCATTTCCAGCTGCTGATGAGCAGCGACGGTTCCCTGGGCAAGGTTTGATCCATCGACGAAGTCAACAGAGAAAGGAGAATAGTCTTCCGCCGCGACGTGGGGCAAAGGCAGCCAACCCTCATTGATGAGCCGCACGCGCACCTCGAATGTCTGCCCTGCCCACAGGGTCGCGACGACCGAGCGATCGTCCCAGACCTCGCGTTCCGAGCGCAGCTGTCGCACTCCCGGCAAGCGCACCAGGAACCACAGCCACTGTCCGGCGAACCACAGCAGCAGCGTCAGACCAACCAGCGTCAAGGGCAGCGACGGCCGCAGTAGTCCCAGGCTAAGGATCAACAGTACACAGAGCAGGAACCAGCAGCCCCGCGAAGTCAGCATGGTGTCATCCGAAAAGGACCGTGAGCGTACCTCGTTTCCGCGCTCAGCGTGAAAACGAGGTGGAGCGGTTATTCCTAGCGTTTCATTGTACCCACTCTCAAAATCGCGTGCGTGAAAATGATTTTTCGATCGGAGGATTGCTGACGCGGGAAACAACCGTTAAACTACACCACATCCGTTGAACTGGACCCCGTTCCGATGGCCTCTCTCGATTGCCGATCTGGAGCTATTTCGCGTGAAAGGGTTTCTCCCGATGTGGACCACCATTGCCTTGCTGACAGTCCTAGGCGCGGCGCCGGCCGAGTCCGGCTTATCGCTGACCCATGTGCGTTCGACGCACGGCCTGCTCGGACCCGAACGTCTCGATAATACGCTGGCGCCCGGCGATAACTTGTTCGTTTGCTTCGATATCAATGGCATCCGCGTCGATGCCGATGGCAAGGTGCGCTACAGTATGGCAATCGAGCTGAGCGACGCCGCCGGCAAGGTGGTTTTCCGACAGGCGGCGAAGGAGCAGGAAGCCCGCGCCTCGCTCGGCGGCGACCGCGTGCCGGCTTATGCCCATCTCAGCGTCGGTCTCGACACGCCGCCCGGCGATTATCGGATGAAGGTCACCGTCAAGGATGTGGCTTCCGGGAGAGAGCAAAGCCTCAGCCGCGAACTCAAGGTTTCGGCAAAAGACTTCGCGCTGGTCCGCACTTCGGCGACGCTGGATCCAGAAGCCCACTATCCCGCCTCCGTGTTTGTCTGCGGGCAAGGCGTCTGGGTGCATACCAGCGCCGTGGGCTTCGCGCGCGATGCAGCCAAAAACCCGAATATCGACTTCGAGATGCGCGTGCTCGATGAGTCGGGCAAACCGACGCTCGCCAATGCCATCACCGGCTCGCCGCCGAAGGATTTGCCAGCCAACCTGTCGGGGCTGCCGATGGGCTTTCCGCTGACGCTCAACCGTCCCGGCAAGTTCACCGTCGAATTGCAGGCAACCTGCCGGAACAGCGGTAAAAAGGCCAAGGTATCTTTCCCTCTCGTCGTCCACGGCGCGGCGGAGAAATGAGGGAACTGGCATGCGGGCAGCATGCCCTACAAGGGGAGATGCGAATATGTGCAAACACTTCTATCGAATGCTCGCGGCACTCACTTGCCTGGCGGCCGCCAGCGGGGTACTCAGCGCGGCGGAGTCGGCGCCGGTCGTGGGACAGCTGCTTACTAGGGACGGCACTTTGTTCGCGCGGGCCAAGCCCAGTCAGGATTGGCAAACGGTGCCAGCCAAGGGCGAGATCCACGCCGGCGACTTACTCGTCGGATTACCTGGCGCGGTCATCGAGACCAGCAACGGGGCGGTGGACCTGTCGCTTTTGACCGACCTGGAAAAAAACTCGCCGTATCCCGTCCTGGAGGCTGCCGTTTCCCTGCACGCCTCGACGGATTTCGATCTGGACTTCACACTGGACCGCGGCCGAGTTGACGTGACCAACATCAAAAAGAAAGGCCCCGCCCGCGTGCGCATCCGCTTCCACGATCAGCAATGGGAAGCGATCTTGAGCGAGCCGGGCACGCGCATCGCGTTACAACTGTATGGCCGCTGGGCCAAGGGCGTGCCGTTCCACAAGCAGCCGGGACCAAAGGAGGTACCGACCGCCGACCTGGTGTTGGTGGTCCGCAAAGGGCAAGTCGACGTGACGCATGGCTCCTGCTGCTGCATCATGTCCGCGCCGCCCGGTCCAGCGTTTTTGCATTGGGAAAACAGCGGCGCGGCGGAAGAAGCGGCGCAGAAGCTGGAGAAGTTACCCGACTGGGTGGCGACCGAGCGATCTGGGTCGGAGCGCGCCCAACGCATCCGCAAGTACGTCGAAATCCTACGGGAAAAGGCCGTCGCATCGTCGCCGCGCGAAGCCACCCGCGCCATGGTGAAATCCAGCGATCCCAACGAGCGGGCCACTGGCATCATCTTCATGGGAGCAATGGATGATTTGGAGGGAGTCGGCGAAGTTATAAACGGGACGAAGTACGCCGACACCTGGGATCGGGCCGTCGTTGTCGTGCGCCATTGGCTGGGCCGTCGTCCCGGACAGGACCAAATCCTCTATCAGCGCATGCTCGACCGGCGCGGACTCAAGCCGGCGCAGGCGGCGAGCGTGATGCAGCTGTTGCACAGTTTCGGCGACACGGAATTGGCTCAGCCGGATCTGTACACCACGCTGGTCAAATACCTCGATAGCGACGTGCTGGGCGTCCGCGGGCTGGCCCATTGGCACCTGGTGCGGCTCGTGCCCGAAGGCAAGACCATCGGCTATAACCCGCTCGATCCCAAGGACAAGCGCGACAAGGACCGCGAGCAATGGACAAAGTTGGTGGATGACTTGATCGAGAAAGGCAAACTGCCTCCCAAGCAGGGAGCGAAGTGACCCGAACGCGACTGGTTTCGTTGCCAAGAGGATGGGGAAGCGTCCTTGGCCGTGATGCAACCTTTGAAGGAGACTCGAACGTGAACTATCCTTTTGTCCGCCTGACACCCTTGTTTGCTGCGGCGGCTCTGCTGTTCGCTTCCTTGCCCGCTCGCGCGCAATTCGCCGGGGCCGGGGGCCTGGTGGCGCCCGCTGCTCTTCCGTCCCCCATCTTCACGGGTGCGTTGTACGGCGCCGGCCTCGGCTACGGTATGGGCTATGGCTGGGGCACCCAGTGGATGCAAAACCCCTATGAGGGATATCTCAACGGCGCCGCCAATATAACGACGGCGAACGCTCAGTATCAACAGACCATCCAGCAGGCCAGATTGACGCGCGAGGAAGCGCGCCGTTCCGCCCTGGAAACTCGTCGCCAATCGATCCTGGAACGGCAATGGGAGCTTTCATTGCAGCCCGACCCTGAGCAGATCCGCCAGCAGCAGATGATGAAGAGCTTGCAGCGCAGCCGCAACAATCCCCCCTTGACCGAAATCTGGTCGGCGACCGCCCTAAACGATTTGCTCCGCGCCATTCAGACGGCGCAGTCGCGCGGCACCAACGGTCGTGAGGTGCCCCTGTCGTCGGATGTCCTTCGCCACATCAATGTGACGACGGGCACGGCCTACGGCGGCATCGGCTTACTTCGCGAAAGCGGCAAGCTGACCTGGCCTTTCGTGCTCCAGCAATCGTTTTTCGATGACGGGCGCAAACGGCTGGATGAACTGCTCCCGCAGGCGGTCAAGGACGCGCGTTCCGGCCCCGTCAGCGCCGCGCTGCTCAACGACATCCGCGCGGCGCAGACGCGGCTACAGCGCAGCCTCGATGCACACGTCGCCGATCTGACACCGAGCGAGTTCACCGAGGCGTCCCGTTATCTTCGCGAATTGAAAGATTCCTTGCGCGTGTTGCAGCAGAGCGATGTATCCAAGCATTTCCGCACCAACTGGACGCCGCAAGGCTCAACGGTAGGTGAATTGGTCCAACAAATGACCCGCGAAGGACTGAAGTTCGCCCCGGCCGTCTCCGGCGATGAGCCGTATTACACCTCGCTCCATCGTGCCTTGGTGGACTATGACGCGGGAGTCGCGCAACTGACGTCGGTGCCAACGACGCGATGATTCTCGTTCCGAACCGCGCACGCAGCGCAGCGGAGTAAGCGGCGCGAAGAGCCGCGACCGTAAGGGAGCGGAGAAAAACCGCTCCCTTACGGTCGCGGCTCCACATCCGCTGCGCTGCGTGGGCGGCTCGGAATGCACATCTGTTCTTTTACAGCCTTTTGAGATACTCAATAACCGCCATGCGCTCTGCATCACTCAGCTTATCGCCGTAGGTGTGGCCGCCGTTGCCGCGGCCGGGCTGTGTCGTGTCGTAAATCTTCCGATACTCGATGGGCGACATCTTCGCGGGATCGGGTTTGTCGGTCAGCATTTCAATCTTCCACCCCAGTTTCTCAGCATCGTACGCATCGAGATCGGTACGATAGGAGCGCGTGAACAGCTTGGGCCGAGCCTTCGAGTTGAGGACGTGATAGACCGTGGGTGCCGAGCCGTTGTGGAAATACGGCGCGGTCGCCCAGATGCCGTCCAGTGGCGGAGCCTGGTAGCCATCGGTCGCGCGGATCGGATAATCCTCGTTGAACCAGCTCTTGATGTAGTAGGCACCGAACTTCGCGGTGATGCCATCGAAGCGGCGGCGTTCCGTGCCGATTTTGTCGATGGCGACGATTTTGTTGGGGTAAGTCCACTTCTCACCATAGCTGCCGTGGCAATGAGCGCAGTTGGCACGGAACAACTCCTCGCCCTTGGCGGCCAGCGTTCGGTTGATCGGCAGCGGATATTTGGGCGGATTCAGCGAGAGCAGATAGGCACGAATGTCCTTGAAATCGGTTTCCGCTCGCTTGATGTCGGAGCCGGAGTTGAGCGGACTCATCATGAACTGCATCAGAGACCGGACAGAGCGCGTGTCCGCGCCGCCGGTGTGATACATGGTCGTTTTCTTTTTCAGCAGCCACCAGGCCGGCACGTCCTCGCAGAGATCATCGTGCAGATCGAGATCGATGCGTTGGAGCCGGCGATCCAGGTTCGGCTCGCGGTAGCCGAGCAGATAGACGGCCATGGCGCCGGCCTCATTGGTGCCGCGGACGTTGCAGAACTGGAAGGGAGTACGCGGCGCTCGGCCGTCGGCGGCGGACATCTCCTCGTAGAACGCTTGATAATCGAGTGTGGAATTGCCCAGGCCGACATAGGATTTGCCGGCGATGGAGCCGCCGTGACAAACCATGCAATCCATGCTGATGCCCTGGCCCAATCCAAACGGCAATCGAGCCGGCCGCATGCCCATCGGCAATCCGCCGTTGGCATAGGGCGCTTCGTGCATTCCATATCGCTGACGGAAGAGTCGAGCATAGTCGGTCTGTGCGGGTTTTTCCTTCAATCCCCACTGTTTCCAAATGTTGTCGTAGGCGCGACGGGTCATCGTGGGTGGAGAATAACATTTGCCCAATAGTGCTTGTTTGCCTCGTTCTACCGCCTCGGCATCAGACGCTTTAACCGTCGCCGCCGGCACAATCGCCACCATTCCGACCCATATCAGCGAAACTCGCGCCATTGCTTAAACCTCCAGGCGATCGTAAGCGACTGCCGCTCTCATTGTACCAACGCGGTTCAAGGGATTCCTTCTCTTTCTGCGGTGCTACAATAGCTTGTAAGTCCTCGCACCACACGGAAGTGCAAACCGAGCCATAGCCGGATGATTAACTGCCGCGGCCACACGAAAGAGAGGAGAGCGGTCAATGGAGATTCGCACGTATCGGGCTGGAGATGAAGCCGCCCAGGTGAGCATCTACAACGAGGCGGCCGGCGAGCTGCCGAAATTCAAGGCGGCGACCCTGGACGAAGTGCGCCGGCGCGCGCGTGGCGCGGAGTACGATCCGACCGCGCGTTTTCTTGCCTTGGAGAACGGTCGGCCGGTCGGCTACGCTGCCTTTCAGGCCAATGGGCGCGTCAGTTTCCCATGGTGCCGCAAGGGGCACGAAGCGGCGGCGCAGCCCCTGCTTGAGCGCGTTTTACAAGCGATGAAAGAGCGGGGGCTCCCTCGTGCGTTCACCGCTTATCGATCGGACTGGCAGGAGCAACAACAGTTTTTCCAGAACAATGGATTCCAGCCGCGCCGCGAGATGGTCAATTACGTCCTCGACCTCGTGGAGATGCCGACGCCGATGGCCCGGCCGAGTAGCAGCGTCGGCCCTGCCACACCCGACGACGTGCCAGCCATTTTGGAGTTGGGCGCTAACGTCCTCCTCATTCGGGACCGGGCAGCCCTGGAGCAGTATTTGTTTCACAATGGGTACTTTCCGCCGGAATCCGTGTTCGTTTTACGCAACCGAACGGGAGGGCCTGCCCTTGCTGCCGCCGTCTTGGTCGCGAATCCGGACTACGCCGAACCGCGAGAGGTCGATGCTGCCATGCCGTGCTTTCGGCTCGGTGCGTTTGGGACGGAAGGCATGTCCACCAAGCGGATCAATGGATTGTTCAGCTTCCTGACCGCGGATACGCGCGATGCGCACCCACTCGCCCTCGATTTGCTGGGTTACGCGGCTTATCGGTTGCAAGACACCGAAGTTGAGACGTTCGCGGCGCAGGTGCCTTCGGACGCTGGCCATTTGCTGCGTTTCTACAAACAATATTTTCAGAGACAGGGGAGCTTTCCCATTCTCGAACGCACGCTTTAGCTGGGTGGTTAGGTGGTTGGGTGGTTAGGTGTTTAACAACCTATCCACCCAACCACCTAACCACCCAATAGAGGAGGACATGACATGCCGTTCGCCGCTGCCTTGTCCACGACGGAATCGACTCTCCGAGCCGTGGAAGAAGTCTGCGAGCAGACGCGCGCTCGCCTGTCCGGCGAGGCCGACCTGGCCGTCCTCTTTTTCTCAACCCACCACGCCCGCGCCGCCAATATCCTGACGCGCACAGTGCAACAGCGTTTGGCGCCGCGCTGCCTGCTGGGCTGCGTGGCCGAGTCCGTCATCGGCGGCGACTCCGAGATCGAGGAAAACCCCGCCGTCAGTCTATGGGTCAGCCGCTGGTCTCAACCGCTGATGATGGCACCGTTTCATCTGGTGCTGGAGCGCACCGCCGATGGTCCCAGTCTGTTCGGCTGGCCCGATGAGCTGAGCGGGGGCGATCCCCAACAATCCGCCGTGCTGCTTTTCGGCGATCCATTCACCTTTCCAATCGACTTGTTTCTTCGGCGCGTCAACGAGGATTCGCCAGGTGTGCGTGTGCTGGGCGGCATGGCCAGCGGCATTCGCTCCGCCGGCGAGTGCCGGTTGTTGTTCCAGGACGGAGTCAAGGACCAGGGAGCTACCGGGGTATTGTTGCAGGGACCGCTCGGTCTGCGTTCCATTGTGTCGCAAGGCTGCCGGCCGATTGGCCAACCGCTGCTCATCACGCGCGCCAAGGACAATCTCATTCTTGAATTGGGCGGAAAGACGCCGTTGGCTCAGTTGCAGCAGCTGTGGGCATCGCTGACGCCGGAGGAGCAGAACTTATTTCAACAAGGGCTGCACATTGGCCGGGTGCTCAACGAGTATCAGAGTGATTTTCAGCGCGGCGATTTCCTCGTCCGCAACGTCCTCGCCCTCGAACGCGAGACGGGAGCGTTAGCCATCACCGATCGCGTCCGGGTCGGTCAGACCGTGCAATTCCACGTCCGCGACGCGGCGACGGCCGACGAGGATCTCCACGCGCTTTTGCGTCTGGATGTCAGCAGTCACGATCGGAAGCCGAGCGCGGCCCTACTTTTCAGCTGCAACGGGCGTGGCTCGCGCCTGTTTTCCGAACCGCATCACGATGCCCGCGTCCTCCATACCGAAGCCGGCGCGATTCCGTTGGCCGGCTTTTTCGCTCAGGGAGAACTTGGCCCAGTCGGCGGACAGAATTTCATTCATGGCTTCACTGCCAGCATCGCCCTGTTTGAAGAGTTCTGAGTTCTGAGTTTCGAGTTCTGAGCCTCAAGACTCAGGACTCAAAACTCAGAACTTGGAACTCAGAACTCAGAACTCATGATTGATTCGCACATCCACGTGGTACCGCCGCGGCTGCCCGGAGTCGGCAGCCTGAGTCCCGTGCTTGACGGTCCACTGGAAGAGCGCGCCGCTGCTCTGCGCCGCGAGATGCAAGCGGCGGACGTGAAACAAGCCCTGGCGATGGGCTGCTGGAATGCCCCAGCGGACGATCCGCTAGGTGTGGGCGAAACGCTGGCTCTGGCGCGCGCCGTGACGGGACTCTTCGCCATCGGCATTGCCGATCCAACGCACACGGACGCTGATCATCTGCGCCGCGTCGAAAGCGTCCTGGCGGCCAAACAAGTTCGCGCCTTGAAGGGCTACCTTGGCTACCTGCACTATGCCCCGGACCATCCCGGCTATCGGCCCTACTACGAACTGGCCGAGCGCTATCAACTGCCGATGATTTTCCACACGGGAGATACCTATTCTCCAAATGCGAAGCTACGCTATGCCCATCCCTTATTGGTCGATGACGTGGCCGTCGATCATCCAAAGGTGAAGTTCGTCCTCGCCCATCTCGGAAATCCCTGGCTGACGGATGCCGCCGAGGTCGTGTACAAGAACGTGAACGTTTGGACGGATCTTTCGGGGCTGGTGGTTGGCGACGCGGACAGCTTCACAGCGCAGGAGCGTCAAGAGATGCTGGAGGAAGCACGGCAAGCGGTGCGTCGCGCCTTCCGCTACGCCGAGAGACCCAATCGCTTTCTTTACGGCAGCGATTGGCCGCTGTCGCCGATGGCGGCGTATCGCGCCTTCATCGCCGCTGCCATTCCGGAGGTGTATCATCCGTTGATCTTCGAGGAGAACGCGCGGGGGCTTTTTCGCATTTGATCCCCTCATCACAGCCCGAAGCGTAAGCGAGGGCGATCAGCAGCCCTCGCTTACGCTTCGGGTTAGTGAAGAAATTCTTCCCATCGTTGCATAAATTCCGCCGATTTCCAGCACTATGTTAAGCAGAGACGTGTTCCTCGGGAGCCTGTGCAATGGCTAGTTCACCCCTCGGTATGATGTTATGTCACTGGACCGCCGGAGCCGAAGGATCGGCCCTCGCCTCAGCTAGTGATGGTCAATTGTTGGAACGCTTCGTGACGCACCGCGAAGATGCGGCGTTTGCTGGACTGCTGTGCCGTCATGGGCCGATGGTGCTGAACGTCTGCCGCCGCGCCCTGGCCAATGAGCAAGATCTTGAGGATGTCTTCCAGGCCACGTTTCTTCTGCTGGCCCGCAAGGCCGGCTCCATTCGGCGCCGCGAATCGGTCGGCAGTTGGCTACACGGCGTCGCCCATCGCCTGGCCGTTCAGTGCCGCAAGCAGGACACCCGCCGCCGCGCACACGAAAGACAAGCGGGACTGGAGCGCGTCGCGGCGGCGCCGCCGGAGGCGTGGGAGGAGCTGCGCGTTCTCTTGGATGAGGCCATTGCCGAGCTTCCGGAGAAATATCGGGCGGCCCTGGTCTTGTGCTACCTGGAGGACCACACGCACGAGGAAGCGGCGCGACGGCTGGGCTGCCGGCTGACGACGTTGCGTTCCCGCGTGGCGCGCGGACGAGAACGCTTGCGGGCCGCGCTGCTACGCCGCGGTCTGACGCTATCTGGCGCAGCCTTCCTCGCCGCCCTGGCAACCAGCGCGGCGCAGGCCGCCCTGCCGCCCGCGCTGCGTATCCGCACGCTGATAGCTGCATTGCAATTCGCCAATTGCGGCGCCGCTTCCACGCTCATCTCGGCATCCACGGCAGCCCTCGTGGAAGGAGGGTTGCGCGCCATGTCCCTTGTGAAAGTGAAAATGCTCTTGTTGCTTCTGCTGGCGGTTGGTTTGGCGTTCGGCGGCGCGGGCGTGTTGGCGCATCAAATCCTCGATGCGAAAAAACCATCAGAGCCGCCGCAACCGGGCAGCGAACGTGCCGCGACCCCATCGCCGGAGAACAAACCGAGACCCGCTGTCGATCGCTTCGGTGATCCACTGCCGGAGCGCGTCATCGCCCGGCTGGGCACTGTGCGGTTCCGCATGGGTGGGTTGGTGTGTGCCTGTGCTTGGTCCCCGGACGGAAATATCTTGGCCGCCGGCAGCGGCAGTCACAGCGGCGATAATAGCATCACTCTCTTCGACGCAGCTACCGGCAAGCCGATCCGAAAGCTCCTGGGCCAGCAATCCTATATCACGAGTCTTGCCTTTTCGCCGGATGGCCGGACATTGGCCTCCGCGAGTCAGGCCGCCATTGTCCTCTGGGATACAGCCTCCGGGAAACTATTGCGGCAGTTCAGCGCCAGCCCCGGACAGATGAATCGAGTGTTGTCTCTAGCCTTCACCCTTGATGGCAAAGGCTTATTCTCGGCAGGGGAAGACGCACGGATTCGCCTTTGGGATTCAGCAACCGGGAAGGTAGCGCGGCTATTCACGGGACACGAGAAGGTCGTTCGCTGCACCGTTTTGTCGCCGGACGGCCGGACACTCGCTTCGGCCGCCGACAAGGAAATTCGGCTCTGGGAGACAGCCACGGGCAAAATGATCCGCCGCCTTACGGGACAGAAAGAACCGATCCGCGCCCTAGCCTTTTCTCCTGACGGTAAGCTGCTGGCTTCGGGGAGCGACGACAGGTCGATCAGCTCGATTTGGTTATGGGAGACAGCAACAGGTAAAGTGCAGCGCCGCTTTCCTGAAGATCCGAAGGATATTCAGGAACGCCGGTTTCATAACTTGAGGACGCTCGCCTTTTCGCCGGATGGAAAAACGCTGGCGACGGGCCACGGAGACTATGCCCTGCACTTCTGGGATGTGGCCACGGGGAAGCGATTCCGCACCATGGCAGGCACGGGAACGATCAGCTTCCGCGGGTTCCATGACGGCGGCATTCAATGCCTAATCTTTGCACGCGATGGCAAGCGGTTGGTGATCGCGCGTGATAATCAACTCGCATTGCTCGATGTGCGATCGGGCAAGGAAAACCAGTTGTTGCCGGCTCATCGGGGCGGCCTGGGGCGGGTCTTTTTCAGCGCGGACGGCAAACGTCTGTTCACGGGGAGCGACGAAATGAACGGAAGGATCCGGGAATGGGATACGGCCTCCGGTGAAATGATCCGAGAGATCCCAGGCATGGCCGGCGACACGGCTCGCGCGAGCTTTTCTCCGGATCGGAAGATCCTGGCCTCAAGCGTGAAAGCCCAGACTCTTGCTTTGTGGGATACGGCGACCGGCCGGGAGATCCGCGAGTTTCCCCTCCCGCTAAAGCAATTCCACACTCCCGGCGACATCGTATTTTCCCCGGACGGCAAGTTTCTGGCCGTGGAAGAGGGCGATGGCAAGGCCGTCTGGCTCTACGACCCGGCCACTGGCAAGCAAGTCTGCACGGTTGAGGGAATGACAACGTCCGCATATCCCATGCACTTAACTTTCTCTCCGGACGGGCGAATCCTGGCGGCAGCGGATCGCAAAGCGATCTTTCTCGCCGAGGTTCCCTCCGGCCGCCAATTACCGCCCATTCTCCCACCGAAGGATCGCTACGCCGTCGCGGTCGCCCTTTCCCCGGATGGCCGAACCTTGGCGGCGCCCTGTACCAGCCTTTTTGAGGGCGGCAGGATGATCTTGTTTGAAGTTGCCACAGGAAAGGAGCGCCTCTCGTTCTGGGAGCCGCCCGGTGAGATCCATAATGTCGCCATTTCCCCCGATGGCCGACTGTTAGCGGCGGCAGGTTCCGGGAACAATATAATCTACTTATGGGACGCTTTTACATGTAAAATCCTGGCTCAATTGAAGGGACATCAAGGTAATATCGCTTCGCTGGCTTTCTCGCCGGACGGCCGCCGCCT
>DASRBG010000113.1:0-7275 GCA_035653735.1 Gemmataceae bacterium | reverse complement strand
CTGCCCTTCCTTGGACACCAGCCAAACCGGCCCGACCTTTTCCGTGATCAGCATGCGCCCATCGGGCAAAAAGGCGATCCGCCAGGGCAGCTCAAAGGTGGTCACCGTGGTCATATTGAAGGGCACGCTGGCTTCGGGCTTCTGTTCGCCCGCGTTGACCTGAGCCCACGCCTCCGCCGCCGCCAGACAGAAAAGCAACGCCGCCTTGGTTCGTTTCATTTTCAAGTCTCCTTTCCTTCTTAAAAGGGATAATGCGCCTCACCCTGTTGAATGGTGATCCACTTCAACTGAGTCAGATCGTCCATAGACCACTGGCCGCCCTCGCGCCCCATGCCGGAGTCCTTCATGCCGCTGAAAGGTCCATGCGGCTCGTCGTGAACGGTGGAACCATTGATGTGAACGGAACCGGACTCCAACTCCAGCGCGCAGCGCATCGCGAGTTGCAAATCGTTGGTGATGACGGCCGAAGTAAGGCCGTAACGGGTGCCGTTGGCTAGCCGGATGGCGTCGTCGGCGTCTTTGGCTCGAATGACGCTGGCGACCGGCCCGAACAGCTCTTCCTGAAATGCCGGCATCGATGGGGTTACATCGGCCAGGACGGTGGGCTGAAAGTAGTTTCCCTCGTAAGAGCCGCCGCAAAGAACGCGAGCGCCCTGGGCCTTTGAAGACTCGATGCGGGCAGCGATAAACGGGCATTGGGAAGCCCGAATCAGCGGACCGATGACGGTATCGGGATCGCGTGGATCGCCGACCTTGAGAGATTTCACCTTGGCGACGAACCGTTCGAGGAACTCCTCGTAGACCGGATCTTCGACGATGACGCGCGAGCCAGCCATGCAGATCTGGCCCTGATGAATAAACAGGCCGAAAGCGGCGGTGTCGACGGCATAGCGAAGATTGGCGTCCTTCATCACCAACAAGGGACTTTTTCCGCCCATCTCGAGATCGAATTTCTTGCCGCGGCGGGCGCACTCGACGCCGATTTGCCGGCCTACGGCGGTGGATCCGGTGAAGAGGATCGCCTTGACGCGAGGATCGCTGTAGAGAACCTCTCCCAACGCCGGGCCATCGCCGGGCACGACGTTCAGGACTCCCGGGGGCAGACCGGCCTTGTCGAATATTTCCGCGATCTTCAGACCGACGAGCGAGGTTTCTTCCGACGGCTTGAGCACAAAAGTATTGCCGGCGGCGAGGGCCAGGGCGACCTTCTTGGTGGCCAAGATGAGCGGGAAGTTGAAAGGCGCGATGCCCGCGACCACGCCCAACGGGCGGCGGATCGCCAAAGAAAAGCGCCCTGGCACATCGCATGGGATCGTCTGGCCCATGATCCGGCGGCACTCTCCGGCGGCGGACCGGAGGACGCCTACGACGAAGGACACCTCAAACTGGGACTTGCCGAAGGTGGCTCCGCCCTCCTCGATCAGCAGATCGACGATCTCGCGGCGCATGGACTCGAGAACATCGGCGGCCCGAATGAGAATCAGCTCTCGCTCAGACGGCAGCGTATTTCCCCAAACGTCTTTGACGGCATAAGCGGCGTCGATGGCCCGGGTCATGTGCTCGGGGCGGGCCATGAACACCTTCGAAAATGCTTTTCCATTGGCCGGGTTGACGACCGGCGTCATCGCGGCCGCGTCCACTTGGATAGGGCCGCCGTTGATGAAAGGCGTAGCGGTCATAGCTTCTTTCTTCTATTCTGAATCACCCAGGGCGCCTGAGTTTCAGGGAGTCTCCCGGGCCGGGAAGAGGATCACGGCGGCCGTGGGTCCCGTCCCCGGAATCAGTCTCGCATAAACTACGACGTATTCTATAATAGACATTATCACGCCGCGCGCCGCGGCGGTAAACCAATCTCATGCCGACCGGCCCATGCCCCGAGCGCCCGGAGGTTTCGATCCTGGCGGCGACGCTTTGCTGTTACGAGGAGCGGTTCGGGCCGTGTCATCCGATTACTTTGCGGCTGATGACCGACGTAGCGATTCAGTTGCGGCATCGGGCGTTGCTAGAGCGGGCCATCCGCGACGTTCAGCGATTTCTGGGCCGGACACACGAGCTACGGCTGCGCGCGCTGGGGCCTTTACGGGATCTGCTGGTTGCGCAGAGGGATTTCCGTGGGGCCGCGGCGGCGCAACGCGAGCTTGTAGAGTGCGAAGCCGAGAGGAAGGGCTGCGATCACCCGGAGACGGCGGCGGCGCGGAAGGAACTGGAGGCGCTGCTTTTGAGGGTCCTGGCGAAAGAGGAGAAGGAAGGCGTTGGAGGGCCGGGCGAGGCGATCGAGCCAAGCCGCAAAATGGGTTGTGTCTAGCCTTCGAAGTTGTAGCCTTCTTCGCCGTGCATGCTGAGATCCAAACCTTCCACTTCGTCGGCGGCATCGGCGCGGACGCCCGTGACGAGATCGCAAATTTTGAGAATCACGAGGGTCGCCACAATCGCCAATGCCCAAGACACCGCGACCGCGGCGGCCTGATTGAGGACCTGCGCGGCATTGCCATCGACCCAGCCGAGGGCCTTGCCATTCCAGACGTCGTTGACTTCCTTGGTGGCGAAGAGCCCGGTCAATATGGCGCCCATGGTGCCTCCCATGCCGTGGACGCCGAACACGTCCAAGGAATCGTCGTAGCCGAACCGCTGCTTGACGACGCTGACCATCAGATAGCAGCCGAGGCCGGCGATGGCGCCGATGAGGAGCGCGGGCATGGGCTTGACGAATCCCGAGGCGGGAGTGATGGCCACCAATCCGGCCACGGCTCCGGAAATTGCGCCGAGCACGCTAGGCTTGCCGCTGCGGACCCACTCGGCGAACATCCACGCCAGGGCGGCGGCGGCGGTGGCGAAATGCGTCGCAATGAAGGCGCTCGAGGCCAGAGCGGAGGCGGCGACGGCGCTTCCGGCATTGAATCCAAACCAGCCGACCCACAGCAAACAAGCGCCAATGACGCTGAGCACCAGATTGTGGGGCCGCATCTGCTCGCTGGGATAGCCCTTGCGATGGCCCAGGTAAATGGCGCAGACGAGCGCGGAGACGCCGGAAGTAATATGCACGACGGTTCCGCCGGCAAAATCGAAAGCGGGGATTTTTCCGCCCAGCGTGGCGTTGAACAATCCGCCCTTGCCCCAGACCATATGCGCCATGGGGAAGTAGACGATGAGGGACCAAAGGGTGGTGAACAGCAGCATGCCGGAGAACTTGATGCGCTCGGCGAAAGCGCCGGAAATCAGGGCTGGCGTGATGATGGCGAACATGAGCTGATAGACCATGTAGGTCTGGTGCGGGATGGTGGCTCCGTAATCGGGATTGGGAGCGGCGCCGACGCCGTTGAGAAACAGGTACTGGGCTCCGCCGAGAAAAGGGCGCCATTCGCCAAAGGCCAGGCTGTAGCCGAGGATGGCCCATAGGATGGTAACGACGCCCATCAACACGAAGCTGTGCATCATGGTTCCGAGGACGTTTTTGCGGCGCACCAAGCCGCTGTAGAACAGGGCGAGGCCGGGCCCGGTCATCATGAGCACCAAGGCGGCGCTGGTGAGCATCCAGGCGTTGTCGCCGGCGCTTTGGGCGGACTTGACGGCCTTGTCGAGGTCGGCCAAACGTTGGTCGAGGGCGGAAGCGGCCTGCGCGCTCAGAGAGGAAACGAGAAAAAAGAAACCCAGGAGTCGTTTAGTCATATCGCTACATGGCGCCAGAGACAGGGAGCGACTGGGGTCCGAAATGTCCTGGAAGACCTCATGATACTACAGCCAGGGTTCGATATCGGACGCTATGTAACACTGGAGGCTTGTGCGAAGAGATTTTCAAATCCGCTCGACTACGATACTGTGCGTGCGCCGCGAGGGCAAAGTCGTGATGGCGGGCGACGGGCAGGTGACGCTGGGGTCGGAAGTCATCAAGGCGTCGGCGAAGAAGCTGCGGCGGCTGTACAACGGGAAGATCATGGCCGGATTCGCGGGCGCCACGGCCGACGCGTTTGCGCTATTCAGCCGCTTTGAAGCCAAGCTGGAGCAATACAACGGGAATCTGGCGCGGGCTGTGGTGGAGCTAGCGAAGGACTGGCGCACCGACCGGATGCTGCGGCACCTGGAGGCATTGCTGCTGGTGGCGGATTTGGCCAGCACGTATCTGGTGAGCGGCAACGGCGATGTGATCGAGCCGGACGACCAGATCTGCGCGATCGGATCGGGAGGGGCGTACGCCAAGGCCGCCGCCACGGCGTTGTATGAAAACACGAAACTATCGGCGCGCGAAATCGTCGAAAAAGCGATGGAGATCGCGGGCAAGATCTGCATTTACACCAACGAGAGCGTCGTTTACGAGGAGCTAGGCTGATGGTGATCTATCTCCCCGCGCAGGCCGCCGAAGACGTCCCGGTGCTGGATGAACTGACGCCGCGAGAAATCGTGCGCGAACTGGATAAATATGTGATCGGGCAAGCCGAGGCCAAGCGCGCGGTGGCCATCGCTCTGCGCAACCGGATACGGCGCCAGAAGCTGGAGCCGGAGATGGCCGAAGAAGTGATGCCGAAAAACATCATGATGATCGGGCCGACCGGCGTGGGAAAGACCGAGCTGGCGCGAAGGCTCGCCAAGCTCGCAAATTCGCCTTTCCTCAAGGTGGAAGCCAGCAAGT
This sequence comes from Gemmataceae bacterium, assembly GCA_035653735.1. Classification (GTDB taxonomy): domain Bacteria; phylum Planctomycetota; class Planctomycetia; order Gemmatales; family Gemmataceae; genus JAJPHU01. The sequence goes on along the minus strand of DASRBG010000113.1, from coordinate 2,651 downwards.
TTACCGAAGTCGGTTACGTGGGCCGGGACGTCGAATCGATGATCCGGGATCTGGTGGAGATCGCCATCGACATGGTGCGCGAGGAGCGGCTGAACGAAGTGGGCGAGCGAGCCGAGCGCAACGCGGAGGAACGCCTATTGGAGCTGCTGATGCCGAACCAGCCGGAGCCGACGGAAAGCGCCGAGCGGACGCGCGAAAAGCTGCGCGAGCGGCTGCGCGCGGGAAAGCTGGACGATCGGATGGTGGAAGTGGACGTGAAAGAGCGAGGTCCCACGTTTGAGGTCACCACCGCCGCCGGGATGGAGGAAATGGACATCAATCTCAAGGACTTGATGCCCGGCTTGTTCGGCGGCCGCACCAAGAAGCGCAAAATGCGGGTGAGCGAGGCCATGGATTATCTGGTCCAGGAGGAAGAGCAGAAGCTGGTGGACATGGACCAGGTGACCCGGGTGGCCATCGAGCGGGTGGAGCGCAGCGGGATTATTTTTTTGGACGAGGTAGATAAGATCGCCGGACGGGAAGGGGGCCACGGTCCCGACGTCAGCCGCGAGGGAGTGCAGCGGGACATTCTGCCTATCGTCGAAGGCACTACGGTGAATACGCGCTACGGCTTCGTCCGCACCGACCACATCCTGTTCGTAGCGGCGGGAGCGTTCCACGTTTCGAAGCCCAGCGATCTGATCCCGGAACTGCAGGGCCGGTTTCCCATCCGCGTGGAGCTTAAGTCTCTCACCGAGGCCGACTTCATCCGGATCTTGAGGGAGCCGAAGAACGCGCTGATCAAGCAGTATCAGGCTCTGCTCGATACCGAAGGAATCAAGCTGACGTTCACCGACGAGGCGGTGGAGGAGATCGCGCGCTATGCCGCGCGCGTCAACGAATCGGCGGAGAATATCGGGGCGCGGCGGCTGCATACGATTCTGGAAAAGCTGCTGGAAGACGTATCCTTCGACGGGCCGGATTTGAAGCGGAAGAGCGTGAAAGTGGACGCAGCGTACGTGCGCAGACAGCTCGCCGACATCGTGAAGGACCAGGATCTAAGCCGGTATATCCTGTGAGGCTGGCGGGGAAGTGGCCGGCGCGCGGCGCGGGGCTGGGGACGTTGCTTTGGCTTGCCGCCTGCGGTTACATCGGCAATCCGCTCCCGCCGGCGCTGGACATCCCTTCCGCCGTCACCGACCTGCGCGCAGCCGAATACGGCGACCGCATCCTGGTGGAATTCACCATTCCCATGCTGACGACGGAAGGCTTGCCGTTGAAAAGCGTGCGCTCGGTGGATTTGTACGCCGGGCCGGCCAATAGCACGTTCAACGCGGGGACGTGGGCGGAGACCGCAAAAAAGTATTCCGTGCCGGGGAGCGAAGCCGGCCCGTATGCCTTCGATCAAGTTCCCGTCGGCGACTGGGTGGGGAAGAGCATCGTTCTGGGAGTTCGGGCCACCGGACCGAAAGGGAAGGTTTCGGCCTGGTCAAATTTTGTTCCGTTGAACGTCGGACCGCCGCTCGCGACCCCCACCAAGCCGGTCGCGGAAAACACCAAGGACGGCGTCAAGCTCACTTGGATGGGTTCCGGCCCTCGCTACCGCGTCTTCCGCTGGACGGGCGACGCGCAGCCTGCGCCCATCGCTGAAACGGACCAGCCCGAATATCTCGACGGCTCCGCGCAGTTCGACACGCAATATAACTACATAGTCATGGCGATCGATGGCGAAACACGGCGAAGCGTCGTATCCGAAACGGCGACGGTCACGCCGAAAGACGTATTCCCGCCGGCCGTCCCCACCGGCATCACCGCGGCCGCGGGCAATAACTCGATTGAGCTGGCGTGGGTGCGCAATACCGAAGCCGACTTTCGCGGCTATAACGTCTATCGCGCAGAGGGCGCGGCGGATTTCCAGAAGATCGCGTCTTTAATTGAAGCTCCGGTCTTCAGCGATGCGAAAATCGAAGCGGGGAAGATGTACCGTTACGAAATCTCGGCGGTCGATTTACTGGGAAATGAAAGCGGCCGCTCGGAGCCAGTAACGGCTTCGCTCCAATGACGCGCTTCCGCTGGGGGTTACACCGCAACCAATTGAGTGCGCGCGGGTTTCGCTCGAAAGCATAGATCTTTCTCAGAGCGTGATCCGAATACTCTGTAATTTTTCCCCTTGATTTGCCCCTTTGATGTGTTTCCCTGCGTCCCGAACCCGGCGCCCTGCGCTCATTGCACGGGCACGTGGACCGATTCGACATACGGCACGAGTTGGACGATATTCTCGAACACAGCCGAGACCGCCGAACCCGGGAACCTATAATGTCCACGGGACCGTCACGATACCATCGCCGGTAGAGGGTTGTCCGAGCACCACGTGGTCGATAACCGGCACGATCACGCAGGCCGTGAACGTTTTCTTCGGGGGCACGACGACCATCACATGGAACGGAACCAACCCAGATCCGGACCAGGAGTGTGGCGGCTTCACACCGGCGTCGAGCCTCACCGTTCGTGTAACATCCTTTCTGTAAATTAGTTCCGCTACTTCGCGTTCAACGTACAAGTGGACGCCGCTGCCTACACTCCCCCGCCGCCGCAGGCGCCGCAGATGCCGCCAGGAACTGGGAATCGCCTCGGTAAAAAGAGCAACTGAGGGTTCGGGACTGGACGGCGCA
>DASRBG010000112.1:0-34547 GCA_035653735.1 Gemmataceae bacterium | reverse complement strand
GTGTCCGGCGAGCGGGGTCGCGTTAGCGCCCCGAGAGGCATCCACTCGGGGCGCTAACGCGACCCCGCTCGCCGGACACCGTGAGATCACTCAGATTCCGCCCTGTGGCAAGCTAGCGAAACCACATTGAAATTCCAGGCGTTCTCACGGTATGCTGTGGAGACGTTGGCTTTTTTCCCAAAAGAAGGGTATAGAACTTGCGAGGGGTTTTCGCTTTTCATCGCCAGGGGACACGGTGGGATAGCCGTGCCATCAATGAGAGAAGATAACGAGGTAGGAAGCATGCCGTCTCGACCGATCCGCACTTTCACCGTTCTGCCGCATCTACCAGAGCGGCTCCAGGCCCTACAAAAACTAGCTTACAACATGTGGTGGTGCTGGAACCCCGAGGCCGTGGCGCTGTTTCGCCGCATGGACGTTGAAGCCTGGGAAGCGCTCGATCACAGTCCCGTCAAGCTCTTGGGCGCTCTGGACCCCAGCCGCGTCGAGGTGCTGCTGCATGACGACGGCTTCCTCGCTCACATGGACCGCGTCGAGAAAGCCTTCGACAACTACATGAGCGCCGATACCTGGTTTCAGGAGACCTACGCCGCGGCCGACCGCAACGGCAGCAGCGATCTGGCCCGCGATCTGCGCATCGCCTATTTCTCCGCCGAGTTCGGCATTCACCAAAGCATTCCCGTCTACTCCGGCGGCCTCGGCGTGCTCTCCGGCGACCATCTCAAAAGCGCCAGCGATCTCGGCCTGCCGCTGATGGGCGTGGGTCTTATGTACCGCGAGGGCTATTTCCGCCAGTATCTGACTGTCGATGGCTGGCAGCAGGAACGCTATCCGGAAAACGATTTCTTCAATCTGCCGCTCATTCCGGAGCTGAACCGCGACGGCGGGCCGATGACCATCCGCATTCCCTTCCCCGGACGCGAGGTCCACGTGCGCGTTTGGCGCATCCAGGTCGGGCGGGTGCCGTTGTATCTCCTGGACAGCAACATTCCGCAAAACTCCCCAGAGGATCGCACGATTACGGCCCGGCTCTACGGCGGCGACATCGACATGCGCATCCGTCAAGAAATGGTGCTGGGGATTGGCGGCGTCATGGCCCTCCGTGCCCTGGGCAAGCCGCCGACGGTTTGCCACATGAACGAGGGACACAGTGCCTTTTGCGGCCTGGAGCGCATCCGTGCCTTGATGCAAGAGACCGGCTTATCGTTCCACGCCGCACGCGAGGCCGTTGCCGCCGGCACCGTCTTCACGACCCATACACCCGTACCCGCCGGCAACGATGTGTTCGCGCCGCAGCTGATCGAGCACTATCTGGGCAGCTACATTGGCCAGTTCAAAATCAGCCGCGAGGAGTTTCTCGGACTGGGCCGGCAAAACCCCTTTGATCAGAGCGAGCTGTTCGGCATGACCGTGCTGGCCATCCGCCTGGCCAACGTCTCCAACGGCGTCAGCAAGCTGCACGGCACGGTGTCGCGCAAAATGTGGAAAAACATCTGGCCGGATTTGCCCGTCACCGAGCTGCCGATCACATCAATCACCAACGGCATCCACACGCCCAGCTGGGTGTCGCCGGACATGGCCCAGTTGTTCGACCGCTACATGGGCATCACCTACGACGGCCGGCCCAGCGAGGCGGCCATCTGGAAGCGCGTTGAGAACATTCCCGACGCCGAGCTATGGCGGACGCACGAACGCCGCCGCGAACGGCTGGTGGCCTTCGCCCGCATGCGGCTCAAAAAGCAGCTCAAGAACCGCAACGCCCTGCCCGCCGAGATCGCCCGCGCCGACGAGGTGCTCGATCCCGATGCCCTGACCATTGGTTTCGCCCGCCGTTTCGCCACCTATAAACGAGGCACGCTCGTTTTCCGCAATCCGGAGCGATTGGCCGCCATTCTCAATGCCAAGGACCGCCCCGTTCAGATCATCTTCTCCGGCAAGGCCCATCCCAAGGACACCGGCGGCAAGGAACTGATCGCCGAGATTTTGCAGATGGCCCGCCGTCCGGAATTTCGCCGCCGGATCGTTTTCCTTGAAGATTACGATATGAACGTGGCCCGCTATTTGGTTCAGGGCGTGGATGTATGGCTGAACAATCCGCGCCGGCCGCTCGAAGCCTCGGGCACCAGCGGCATGAAAGTGTGCTGCAACGGCGGCTTGAACCTCAGCGTGCTCGACGGCTGGTGGGATGAAGGCTATGACGGCGAAAACGGCTGGGCCATCGGCGCCGGCGAGGAGTACACCGATCTGACCTATCAGGACGATGTGGAATCGCGGGCCATTTACGATCTGCTGGAGCAAGAGATCGTGCCGCTGTTCTACAGCCGATCCTCCGACGGCCTGCCGCGCGGCTGGCTCAAACGCATGAAGCGCTGCATGATGACCTTGTGTCCGGTTTTCAACACCGGTCGCATGGTCGCCGAGTATCTGATGACGTGTTATCTGCCGTCAGCGCAGCGCTTCCTGCGCTTGACCAGCGACAACCTCCAAAAGGCCAACGCCCTGGCGCAATGGCGTCTGGGACTCCAGCGCGGCTGGGGACAGGTGAAGGTTGAAGGCGTCGAGGTTCAGGGGGCCGACCCCAGGCAGGTCGGCGGCGAATTGCCGGTGAAAGTGCGCGTCAACCTGGGCCGCTTCTCGCCGAACGACGTGGAAGTGCAGCTATTTCACGGTCTGGTCGATTCGATGGGCGAGATTCCCCGGCCGCAGATCGTGGCCATGAGCCACAATGGCAAGCCCAAACACGACAACATCTGGGAGTTCCAGGGGGCCATTCCCTGTCGTTCGAGTGGCCAGCACGGTTTCGCCGTGCGTGTGCTGCCGCACCACGGCGACCTGGCCAATTCCTACGAGCCGGGGTTGGTGTGCTGGGGATAGAGATTCGGAGCGGCGAGCGGGGTCGCGTTAGCGCCCCGAGGACTTTTCTCGGGGCGCTAACGCGACCCCGCTCGCCGCGGACTTACTCTCTTTGCGGCCGATAATACAGGACGCGCACGTCCTCGATGGTAATTAATCCTTCCGCCACCACTTCATCCAAAAACGGCAGCAGCATCTGAATCTTCGCGGGGCTTTCGACGATCTCGATGATAATCGGCAGGTCGGTGGATAGCTCCAGGAGCTTCGCCGTGTGCATGCGGCTGTGCGCCCCGAAGCCCATCGGACCCCGGAGGACCGTCGCTCCCGCCAGCCCCAATTCGCGGGCCTTCAAGACGATTGCTCGATACAGCGGCTCGCCTTTCCAAACATCGGATTCGCCGATGAACACGCGCAGCAGTTGACCGTTTTCGCCGGAACGCATGATGGGAAACTCCTCGGCGGAAGGGAGCGTGGATAAAGGGGCGATGGCGCCGGGAACCTCAAAACGCATGGATTCTCGCCCGGTGGAGTGCCGGTAGAGGAGCACGTAGGCGCGTTCAACCGTGACAAAGCCTTCCAGGACGATTTCCGCCACGTCCGTCAGGAACGCGCCAATGGCGCGAGCAGAATCCACAATCTCCACGATGACCGGAACGTGGTCTACCAGCGACCAAATGCTGCTCTCCAGGAGTTGTCCGTTTACATCCAGCCCCAAAAAGCCGCGCCACACGGTCGCGCCCGCCAGTCCCCGGCTTGTGGCGCGACGAACCAGCGCCTCCGCGGCTGGACTGGAAAACCAGCCGTGGCGATCGGTGTTACGAAGGTGAACGCGGAGCAGCGTTTGTTCGCCTTCCAGTTTCATGGTTCTCGCCTCACGTCGAGCGGGCCAGAAGAGCGCCGAAACGAATGGCAAGCAGACCAAGGAAGACACTGGCGAAAAGATACGTTATTCCCGCCAGGCCGTCGCCGTCGCGGAGCATGTTGTGCGACTCGTACTCGAAGGTGGAAAAGGTCGTGTAGGCGCCTGTGAAACCGACGGCGATCATCAGGCGCAGATCGTCCGGGCGCAGCCAGGACGTTTCGCTCAGGACAAGACGATTGGCGAGGATCGCCGAGAACCAGCCGAGAAACAGGCTTCCGGAAATATTGATGAAGAAAGTGCCCCAAGGGAAGCCGGTGCCCAAGAGCCGCGCCGCGAAAATCGTCACGCACCAGCGGAGCAGCCCGCCGATGGCCGACCCGAAAGCCACCAGGCCGATTTGGACAAGCAATCGCATACCTCGGTCCTCCGGGGCATCGCCTTCTCCCATTATAAGAAGATCGCGTATTGATTCGCGTCACGAACCGCTTCTAAACATCGCGGCGGGAAAAGAAGGCGAGACCGATGAGGGCGGTGACACACGAAACGAGGATGGACCACCCAACAAACTGAGCGAGGCTGGTGAGATCATAATGGCCTTGCAGGATGTGCGGCAGTCGCTGCAGCGCGCGATCCGGCGTTGGGTAGCGCGGCGGGAGGAACGACAACAGGAAGCCGGCGGCGCAGAGGATGCTCCAGAGAACGGCGATGCCAAGCACGGTGCTGTTGGCAATCGCGCTAACTGTGACGCCGCAGGTGATGACGGCGCCGAGCAGGGCGGCGATGGTGAATAGGCCGACCAGACTGCCGTGCCACGACAGGTCTTCGTGCAACAGAAAGAGCGCACTTATCAGGATCAAAACGCCCAGGATAAAGAAAGTGCCCAGCACGGTAACGAGGCGCGCGTGCCACTTGCCCAGAAAATACTGATGGCGGCTGATGCCGCGGCTCAGGACGGAATCGGCCATCGTGCCGCGCTCCGATGAGATGCTCCCTGCCGTCAACACGCAGATGATGACCGCGCTGCCCAGAACCATCCAGCGCAACAACAGGCTGACGTTCAGCGACGCCGACTCGACGATGCCGACTTCGTGATAGATGCCGAAGTTATAGAGCAGATAGCCGGCCGTGGCCAACACCGCCAGCAACACCCAAAAGCGATAAACCCAGCTCTGCAACGTCTGCCGCACATCAGACTGAAAAACCGCCCAATACGGCAACCAGCGATTAAACGCGACCGGCTTTTTTTCTATCACGGCATCCATGAACGGTCCTCAGTTTTAATCGCGAAAAAAGGACAAAAGAGACAAAAAAGACAAAATGGAAAACCTGTTATGGCACTACGGCATCTCGCTATCTATTCCCATCTTTATTTTGTCCTTTCTGTCCTTTTTGTCCTTTTTTGTAGTTAAAATCTCTTTGCTATGCGGCATCAGCCTGATAGAGGCGGGCGAAGCCGCGCGATTCTTCCTTTTCGACCAAGTCGAGAAACGCTTGCTCCGTCTGTTGGCCGACGCTGCGGATCGATACCAGGGTCACTTTGTTGTCATTGAGCGTCATGAACACATTGGCGAGCGCCGCGGTATTGACGGCGTCTTCCTGCAAATACAATTCGAGGCGGCGCTGCTTCATGTTCACAATTTTGAATTCCGCCAGCGCGCGGATAGCCTGCGTCGCTTTGGCGATCGCCTTTTGCTCGCCTTCCAGATCCAACTCGAAGTGATTGCGGCGCATGCGCCCCTTGAGATCTTGCAGCGATCCACAGTAGATGAGTTGTCCGTGGCTGAGGACGGCCGCGTGGTTGCATACTTCGTCGATGTCGCTGAGATTGTGGCTGGAGACGATCAGCGTTTTTTCGCGGGCCAGCGTCTTGATTAGCTCCAGCATGCTCCGCCGCGCTTCCGGATCGAGTCCGTGCGTTGGCTCGTCCCAGATGAGCAGATCCGGTTCGTTGATGAGACTGGCAGCGACGGCCAGGCGGGCGGTCATGCCGTTGGAGAAGCCGGCGATCGGATCGCCGGAGGCGCGGAGCAGATCGACGGCGCGAATCAACGAGGCGAGCCGCGGTTTGCGCACATCCCGGGGCAGGCCGAACAGCCGAGCCATGTAATCGAGATACGTGATTGGCGTCATGCCTCGCGGGAACTGCGGATTGGTGGGGATGTAGCCGATGCGGCGGCGCAGATCGGCGGCATTGGGCGTCATGAATTTGCCGAACACCTTGGCCCAACCGGCCGTCGGCCGATGCAGTCCGATGACCAGGCGCAGCAGAGTGGTCTTGCCCGCGCCGTTGGAGCCAAGCAGCCCCAACACACAGCCGGGTTCGAGCCGCAGCGTCACATCATTAAGGGCAATCTGCCGGTTCTGGTAAATCTTGGTGAGCTTGAAAGTTTCGACCACCAGATCGCTGGGGTTGTCGGCCACACCATTTCCTCCTCGACCCGCACGACACGCGGCCCGAGTATACGCGCAGTTGGGAGTGCGTGAATAGATCAACTGGCACTGGCCAGAACACGCCGAGACTGATAAGGTTACATTTTCACCGCGGATTGCCCGCTTGCCGGGCGTCGCAGGATGGCAGGTTTTTTACGATTGAGCGAAATCATGTATGCAGTCTTTGAAGACGGATCTCGGCAATACCGAGTTAGCGAAGGCGATGTGGTGAAGGTGGATTATCGCGCCGGCGACAAGAAAACGCGCGTGGAGTTCGGCCGCGTGCTGCTCTATGCCAACGGCGACGACACGCGCCTCGGCCAGCCCCTGATCGAGGGCATGCGAATCCTTGGCGAAATCGTGGAGCATCCGACCACGAAACTCTATATCCAGCACTTTCGCCGCCGCAAGAACTATCGCCGGCTGCGCGGCCATCGCCAGCCGTACACGAGCGTGCGCATCCAGCACATTCTTCTGCCGGGCCAGGAGCCGCCCGCCGCTCCTGCCGCCGAGACGACGCCTCCCGCCCCACCGCCGAGCTAGGAATGTGGGACGGGCTTCCTAGCCCGTCCGATAGATGGACGGCCTGGGAAGGCCGTCCTACGATCCGGTTCCGGTTGATCCATTCGCGGCCGGCGCTGTATAACTCGCATGGACGATCGGCTGGCCCGCCAGGAGGGAGGGCTGCCGAGCGTGCGCGCCCAGGAAGGCAAGGAGGCCTCACAATGCGCATTCGCATCCTCAGCGTTCTGCTGCTCGCTCTCGCCGGAGGCATGACTTTCTCCCTCATCCGCGGTCAGGAACGCCCTTCATCCGGGCGGGGTGATTCCACTCCCGCGGCGGCTTCGCCGCCCTCGGCTCCGTCTCTTTCCCCATCCCGGCCGCTCGCCCTCACGCAAGGACAGGCACGCGACCTCACCAAGCTCGACGAGTTCTCCAAAGAAATGCTTATCAGCTGCCAGCGCGGCGCGGATTGGCTGTTTCGAATCAACGACACCAAGGGGCGTTTCCTGTACGGCTACGTGCCCGATCTCAAAGCCGTCCTCGACGGCGACAGCTATCTCCGCCAAGCCGGCGCCGCCTTCGCGCTAGCTCGTGCCGCCCGCGTGCTCGGCGAGGACCGTTACGCCGCCCGCGCCACCCAGGCCATCCTGACCCTGCTGGACGACACGGTTGTCGAGTCCGGCGAGCCGGCCTGCCGCCATACGTCGCTGCCTTCTATGGTTGTCAATCGGCTCGGCGCTGCCGGCCTCCTTGTGCTGGCCATCAATGAATTGCCGGCGCCGCAGGCGGATCTATTGGATAAATCCGAGCAGCTGTGTAACTGGATTCGCACTCAGGCTCGCGCCGACGGCTCGCTGCGCTGCAACGATAGCAACGATCCCTCCGACGCCAAAGCGAACGAAGACGATGTGGACAGCGTCCAGGAATATCCCGGACTTGCTCTGTACGCAATCCTCCGAAGCCAGAAGCATCGGTCGACCGCATGGAAGACCGATCTGGCCCGCAAGGCGATCGCCTATTATCGGGCCTGGTGGAAGGACCATCGCGGCACGGCGTTCGTGCCGTGGCAGACGGCGGCCTACGCCGAGGCTTACGTCCAGACCAAAGAGTCCGCCTTCGCCGAGTTCGTCTACGAGATGAACGATTGGCTGTGCGGCCTGCAATACGATCAACTTGATCCGCGCCGCCTGCTGTGGAACGGCGGTTTCAAAAAGTGGGCGGATGGCAATGCAATCGATGCGCCGCCAACCATCAGCTCGGCCGCGTATGTCGAGAGCCTGGCGGAGGCGCGGCGGGTAGCGCGCGCGGGAACTGATGCAACCCGCCATCAGCGATACACCGAGGTGCTGCATCGTGGACTACAATTTCTTGTGCGCTTGCAATACACCGATGCCAATACGCAACACTTCGAGGAGTGGTATCGTCCGCGATTGGTCGGAGGCTTCCACGCCTCGACCCAGGATGGCAATTTGCGCATCGATTACGCTCAACATGCCTTATCGGCCCTGGGAATGTACTTGGAGGATTTAGGTGGTTAGGTGGTTGGGTGGTTAGGTGGTTAGGTGGTTAACAACCCAACCACCCAACCACCCAACCACCTAACGAACTAGCCAAAGGCGGCAAAGGGCAGTATAGTACGGACAAGGTTGCTCCTACGCACCGCGGTGCGGCCGCTCAACCACTTTACGCCCGGTCTGACGCCGGTCCCTCAGAGCAGGCGGTTCGATTTACATGAGTGAAGAACGCATTCCCCTCCCACGCCCGCGCTGCCGTAGTTTGATGGGGGTACGGGTGTTGGGCACGGGCAGCTACGTGCCCGATTCTATCGTCAGCAACGATCATCTGCATCAGCGCTTCGGCTTCGATTCCGAGTGGATCGTCAAGCGCACCGGCATCCTGGAGCGCCGCCACGCTCTGCCGCATCAGGCCACCAGCGATCTCTGCCACGAGGCCGCCCTCCGCTGCCTCGAGAACGCCGGGGTCACGCCAGCCGACGTCGATCTTATCGTGCTGGCGACATTCACCCCCGACATGTCGTTTCCCTCGACGGCCTGTCTGTTGCAAGATCGCCTGAAAATCAGCGGAGCGGCCATCGAGGTGCAGGCGGCCTGCGCCGGATTCATGTACGCGCTCATCACCGGAGCTGCCTACGTCGCCTCAGGGGCCAGCAGCACGGCCTTGATTGTCGGCGGCGATTGCAACTCGCGCATACTCAATCCGCGCGACATCAAGACTTATCCGCTGTTCGGCGACGGCGCCGGCGCCCTTTTGTTGACACGCGGCCGGCCCGACCAGGGATTGCTGAGCTTTAGTCTCGGCTCCGACGGCAGCGGCGGCGACATGCTGAGCCGGCCCGCCTGCGGCAGCCGGCTGCCGCCGACGCCGGAGCTGCTCGCCAAGGGAATGCACTACATGCACATGGACGGCCGGGCCGTCTTTCGTTGGGCGGTCGCCATTCTGTCAGACACGATCTCCGATGTGCTTCACGCCAGCAATCTCCGGCCGCAGGATATCGATCTGTACATTCCGCACCAGGCCAACATCCGCATCATCAACGCCGCCATCGACGTGCTGCACATCCCGCGTAGCAAGGTGTACAACAATCTCGATCGTTACGGCAACACCTCCGCCGGCTCCGTGCCCTTGGCCCTCGATGAAGCCATCGCCGAAGGACGGCTGAAGCCGGGACAACTCGCGGTGCTCAGCGGGTTCGGCGCCGGACTCGCCTGGGGCACGACGGTCATGCGCTGGTGAGCGAAACGAACCACCAAGGACATCCGAGCCACGCTACCGCGCGAACTCATGGATCACAAACTGTTCTACTTCCGCCCACAGGTCCGCCGCTTTGTCGAAATCGACCTTCATTGCCCGCACCGTTCTCGGCGTCTCGATCTCGGGGGGTAGCTTGGCCTTTACCTCCGGATTGAGCGGCACCTGATGGCTATTGCCCTCGGCCAGCCGTTTCTCCACCTCGGCACCAAGAAGATAATCGATTAGCCGCCGCGCTCCTTCGGGGTTGGGACAGCCCTTGAGAATGGCCAGCGTATTGGGAATGAACAGCGTGCCCAGCTTGCTCTCGGTCGGAGCATCGCGGTCGGGGTAGATGATCGCCACTTCGTGTTGGTCGCGCACTTCCTCCATAGCGTCATCGGTGTCGGTGATCCCCACGGCGACTTCCTGTCCCACCGGCGTCCGCCCTTGGCCGACCCACTCGGCGACCTGCTTATTGCCCGGCGCGATCTGCACACCGTTGGCCTTGAGATCGAGATAGTATTTCTTGGCCCGTTCACTGCCTAGCACCTGGAATAAACAGACGGCCTGCGTCGCCGACGTGCCGTATTGTGGCTGAGCCATCACCACGCGATTCCGCCAACGCGCATCGGTCAGATCGAGAAGGCTGCGCGGACGGTCTCTCTCCGGCACGAGGCGCGTGTTGACGATGAGGATGCGCGCCCGCGTGGCGAAGGCATGCCAGGTATGGTCCGCGGCCTTGCACTCGGCGGGATACGTTTTCGCGGACGGGCTGTCGTAGGGTTCGAGAAACCCCTGTTTTTGCAGGCGAATCGTGGACAGAATCTCGTTGTTCCAGAACACATCGCAGCGCGGCCGATTCCTCTCGGCAACCAGTTCCTCGTAGAGACTGACCGACTTGTTCTTCTCGGTATCGTACGTGGGCACGACCGGCAGCCCGAACTGTCGGTGAAACTCATCGAGAAGCGGCACGGCGAAATCGCGGTCCTGAGCGCAGTAAAGGACAACGCGCGGCTCCGAACGCAGACAGCCGGCGCAAAAGATCAACAAGAGGATGCAACAGCGGGGATGGAGCATGGACACTCTCCTCGTTCTCATGCGACGGAAAGATCAGCGAACGACAAAGAAGATTATGACTTGACGGGATGAACAATCGTCTGCTCTGCCACCGTCCCATCTGGCAGAAGCATAAACTGCCGAACAGCGTTGCCCCCGCTTTCAAGAATGGCAATCAGGTCGCCCGCTTGACCTTGCTTCGTTACTTCCCTGGCCACACGGATGGCATCCTGAAGATTCTCAGTGGAATCGAACGTATCCTCCGTGCTCTCGTTGATGATGTAGTATTGGGACATATTTATATTCTCAAAAAAATGGCTGCGATGTTTGCCGACTATCCCGGAGCGCCAGCGACGGACCGGCGACTCCCGTCGCTGGCGCTCCGGGATAGTAATTCATTCTGTCCGCGCTATCCAAACTACTCAATCCATCTGTACCCAGAAATGTTATCGGGTCAAGGAACAGCGGGCCACCACACCTCGAAGCGCGCTCCCTGCCCCAGCTCGCTGGCGACCTCGATGCGGCCGCCGTGGCTTTCGACGATGTGGCGAACGACGGCCAGGCCAAGGCCGGTGCCTCGTTCCTTTGTGGAGAAAAAGGGATCGAACAAGTGCGCTTTGACCGCCTCGGATATTCCCGTGCCCTGATCTTGAACCGATAGACACACCCAGTCGCCTTCGGATGAGACCCGCGTCGTGCGGACTTGCAGCAAGCCGCCGCTGGGCATGGCATCGCGGGCGTTGAGACAGAGGTTCATGACGACCTGTTGCACCTGCGTCTCATCGGCCTTCACAAACAGCTCACGCTCGGCCAACTCCGCTTTAATCATAATGCGCGAGGGCAGGCTGGCGCGGAGCAGATCCAAAGTGGATGCGATGATGGCATTGATGTCGATGCGGTGAGTGGCGATGCGGCGCTGCTTGCTAAACGTCAGAAGTTGGTTCGCCAGGTTGGCAGCCTGCCCGGTTGCTTCCTGAATACGTTCGAGATCCTGCCGCGCCGCGTGGCCGGGGGGGAGATTGTCGAGCGCCAAATCGGACATGCTTAGCACGACGGACAGCAAGTTGTTGAAATCGTGAGCGATGCCGCTGGCGAGCCGGCCGACTAGCTCCTGACGCTGGGCGCGCAACAATTCCTGTTCGAGCTGTCGTTCGCGCGTGATGTCGGCGATCAACGTGGTTGTGCCGATGATGGCGCCGTCGGAACGGCGGCGCGGCTCGCTGAATGCCAGACCGACTTTATCGCTGCCGTCCTTGGCGCGGTAGCGATACTCGGCCCGCGCGCTTCGCCCCGCCAATGCCTCTTGACCCATTGCCAACAGCCGCGGAACATCATCGGGATGAACAATCCGGCTCCACAACGCCGGTTCCGTGATTTCGTTGAGTTCGTAGCCAGTTACCTTCCGCGTCGCGGGGTTGGCGTAGGTGACGCGCAAATCGGTATCGGCCTGAATGACCATGAGCGGCAACGACTCTACTAGGTCGCGGTATTTCTCCTCGGATTCACGCAGCATCCGCTGCGCGCGGATGGTCGTGGTGATGTCGATGTACGTGGAGACGACGCCGCGAGCGGCGGGTTGCTCGCCGATGCTGGCCACGCCCAGGGGCATGGTATTAATCAACACCCAACGAACGTCCTTGAAAGCCGCAGTGGAACCATGCTCGGTGGGACCGGCGTCTCGCCGGTCGGGCATGGTGGGATCGGCGTCTCGCCGGACCGCGGTTTCTGCCTGCCCCGAGCGTGGCACGACCCCGAGGACGAAATTGCGCACCGGCCGGCCCATGCGCAGGACAACGGCGGCGGGATAGTCCTCGGGCGCTAGCATCGTGCCGTCTTCGCGCATCAGCTCCCACAGGCCGTCGGCCAGGGTGCTGCCGCGCAGCTTCTCCGGTGCTTGGCCGAGGATGACGCTGGCGGCAGCGTTGCAATCGATGACGCAGCCGTTGCGGTCCCGCACCAACACGCCTTCGGACATGGTTTCCAGAATGGCCCGGAGGCGGACCTCGGTATCGCGGCGCGCCGCTTCGGCCTGGTGCAGCGCCGTCAAGTCCTCCATCACCCAGACGGCGGCTTCCGATCCGCTCTCCGCCAACCGCTCTCCGCACTCTGCCTTCGGTTCCAGGGCATGCGGGGGGCGGACAGCGGACAGCGGACAGCGGATTGGCGCCGCCCATGTCACCAGCGGCGTGCGCCGGCCGTCCGGTCGATGCACGATAATATCGTCGCGCATTGCCGTCAGTCCCCTGCGCAACGCCAGAAAGACCGGTAAGTCCTCGACGGGATAGAGAGTGCCATCGTGGCGGTGCAGGCGGTAGACCTCGGACAGATGCTCCAGACCAGCCGCCATGTCCTCGCGTTGGCCGAGTAGCTGGCGGGCGCGGGCATTGACCAGGATCGGATGGCCGCTCGGTCCCTGCACGAAGAACACGCCGGTCGGAAGATTGTCCACCAGGGCGTGCAGCATGTTGGTGGTGCGGCGCAGGTCGTCGGCCAAGGCGCGCTGCTCGGTGATGTCCGTCAGCACGCCTTCCCAGCCGATCAGTCGGCCCTCGCTGTCCAGTTGCGGCGCCAAGGTATCGCGCAACCACCGGGCGTTCCCCTCACTGGCGGAGGTGAGACGATACTCGCAGGTGACGGATTGGACGAAGCGGCCGAGCTGGGCAATGGCGGCGCGGAGCACTTCGCGGTCGTCGGCATGAACGTGCGCCAGCCAGCGCTCATGATCGCCGAGCAGCTCGCGGGGCGGACAACCGATTAGCATTTCGCTGGCGGCGTTGACCAGCGTTACCTCGGCATCCAACTCGCCGGCAACCAACGGCGGCCGATCCGGACGGCGAAAGCGCGCGCTGTAAATAACGATGGGAAGCGAGCCGGCAACCCGGCGATAACGATGTTCGTGGATGCGGACCCAGCCCGCGGAAGACGCCGCCAGGAGAGCGACAGCGCACTGAGCCAGCAGATTGCCCTGGACCAACAGCGAAAAAACACCAGCGAGCGGTTCGCCTTGCAACAAAAGCAACGGCAGTCCGGCCGAGACGGAGGCAACGACCATGCCGCCGCGCAGTCCTTGCCGGAAGCTGGCCCAGACGATCAACAAGAGCGGCGCCCCCCACAGCTGCCAGCCGGCCAGCTGCTGCATCCGCCCATTCTGCACCGCCAGCCACGTGAGCGCTCCGGCGCTCGCTGCCAGTCCGACCAATTCCAGACCCTCGCCCCACAACAAACGCTCGCTGCCGCCCATTCCGCCAAATGCCGCGTTGGAGTCGCTCTCGGCCGGCACCGGACGCACGAGGCGGAGCCGTGTCAACCACGGCGTCAACAACAAGAGAAGCAACGGTGTGAGAATCATCACGCCCAGCGCGCGACTGAGCCAGAAAGCGGAGAATTCCGTCCGCCAGGCGAGCGTCGATTGTTCCGCCAGCAGCGTGAAGAAAGCGGTGTGCAGCACTGCCCATATCCCAGCGCCGAGACCGGGCACAAGGAACAAGAATCGCTTCGCCGAAATCGGATCATGGAGATCGCGTGTTGCTCGTGTTTGTGTCTGATAGAGTCTCCACGCCAGGGACAGCATCACCGCGCCAAGAATCGCATCCGCCGCGGCCAACTTCAAATCGGCTATTCCAATTTGTCCGCTACCGTACCGGCTCACCATTAGCGCTTGTGCCACGACCAGCAGGCCGTCCAGCGCCAGCCACAGCGCAGCGCGCGGCCCAAACCAGGCGATCAAAGCCAGTCCCAGCCCCGCGGGTGGAAACCAGAGGACCGAACCGATTTGGCCCCAGGCGAGCGGGTTGATCGCGTGCAAAAGCAGCAAAGAAGACAGAAAAAGGATTGTCCGGCCATGCACATGGAGGGACAGGCCACTCCCGGCCGTCCCTTCGCGCACCGTCTCCGAGACCGTGGCCGGGGACGGATGGCCGGAGGGAAAGTTTGACGCCATGCTCGTGATCTCTTCGGGTCGCGAGGCGCTCAACAATCCGTGAGGACTACCCAGCCGCGAAGAACAACAAGGTCTACCGCGGGTGCGGACGAACAGAGGAGATGACTCCGACTATCCATCGCGCGATCAACTCAACTCCTCAAGGGATTGATCTGTCGTGTTAAAGTGTAAGTTACGGATAACCGTAGCTCAAGTATTAAAAGTGTCCGATTTGGGATGAGGGCAGTTTGCACAGCTTCACGCTACGCCGCATGCGCGGATGAGTGCGCGGAATTGGAGCACGAAGTTTTACGTTCGTTTAGTCTTGTTACGGCAGCAGATCACGAACGGGAATGTTTGCCACTAGGGCCGCGTCCAGCAACAACGACACATCGTCGCCCATTCGATAATCCTGACGGCGAGCGAACGAAGGCGTAGCCGTCGTACCGGATGGAAGCGTGTAGACCTCGATCTGCCGGTCAACCAAATTGACGATCCAGTAATACGCGATTCCGGCTTCGGCGTAGATGCGGCCCTTGTCGAGGCGATCGGCGTCTAATGTCGAGTCGGCCACTTCGATCACCAAGCCAATATCAGCTGGCTTCGGATGTTGGGTCGCATAGCTTCGCGCGTTACCTCGGACAACAGCGGCATCCGGTTCCGGTTCGCTGCGGCTGAGCGTGATGGCCGACTGCATTCGTAAGCACCATCCCGATGGAAGCAAACGCGGCAGCGTATCCTGAATTAGTTGCAGTGTTGCATCATGGGGCGGGTTGCGCGACATTTTGTGTACCAAATAGCCGTCGAGGAGCTCGAGATTGTCATCCTCGGTAAGGATGCCAATCTCGATCAGTTTGTGATACTCGGCCACGCTGAAACGACGAAATCCCGCCATCTGTCCCTGGAGAGGTAATTGAACGGTTGCCGTTGTCATACGTTCCCCCCGCAGGCGATTCAGGTGAGCATTGCTATTTCTCGTCGATCTCCGCCAGCGCCGCGAACGGTGTGCCCTCGACGTATTCCAAAAACGCCCCCCCTCCCGTCGAGACGTGCGTCATCTTGTCGGCCAGGCCGAACTCCTCGACCGCCTCGGCCGTCTCGCCGCCGCCGACGATGGTGATGCCCTTCGATTCCGACAGCACACGAGCGATTTCCTTCGTGCCCTTGCTGTACGGTTCATCCTCGAACTTGCCGAGCGGGCCGTTCCACACCACAATTGCCGCCTGTTTGACTGCCTCGCTGTATTTGGCGATCGACTTCGGCCCAATGTCCACGCCGATCGCGCCGGCGGGGATGTCGCCTTCGACGACGCGGGCCGTTTGCGGCGCGTCGATCTTATCGACGACCAGATGATCGACCGGCAGTTCGATTTTGCTCTTGCCGAGTTGCAGCAGCTCACGGGCCAGGTCGAGCTTGTCCGCTTCCAGCCGCGAATCACCGACATTGTGGCCCAGCGCCTTCATGAAGGTGTAGGTCATCGCGCCGCCGATGAGGACGCGATCGACCCGCGCCAACAAGGCTTTGATGAAGCCGATTTTGTCCGACACCTTGCCGCCACCGAGAATGCCGACAAATGGCCGCGGCGGATTCGACAATAGACGATCCAGGATATCCAGTTCCTTGGCGACGAGCATGCCGACGACGCGCGGCTTGCCCTTCATGGCGGCGGGCACGGCGACCATCGAGGCGTCCTTGCGATGACAGGTGCCGAAGGCGTCGTTGACGTAGACGTCGCCAAGCTTCGCCAGCTCGGCGGCGAAGGCGGCGTCGCCCGCCTGCTCGCCCGGATGGAAGCGCAGGTTCTCCAGCACCAGCACCTCGCCGGGCTTGAGCGATTGCGCAGCCGATGTCACGGATGCGCCGACGACTTCATCGACCTTGCGGACGGGCTTGCCCAGCAATTCGCCCAGACGCGCGGCGGCGCGGTCCATGCGGAAAGGCGCGTCCTTCTTGGGATCGCCCTTGGGCCGGCCGAGATGGCTCATGACCACTACCGAAGCGCCGGCATCAAGAATCTTGCGCAAGGTCGGCAGGGCGGCACGGATACGGCGGTCGTTGGTGATGTTGCCCGAAGCGTCGAGCGGCACGTTGAAATCAACCCGCACCAGCACTCGCTTGCCGCGCAGGTCGGTCAGATCATCAAGTGTTTTCTTGGCCATAGCGCTCTCCAAAAACACCACGGAAAAGACGGAAAAGGACAAAAGGGACAATAAAGGACAAAAGAACCCGAAAATAGTGCTTAAATTCGGTTTTTTTGTCTTTTTTATCTTTTTTGTCCTTTTTTGTCTTTTCCGTGGTGGTTTTCTTTTACCCTTTGCTAATCATGTAGCGGAGCAGATCGACGCAGCGGTTCGAGTAGCCCCATTCGTTGTCGTACCAGCTAATCAGCTTGAAGAAGCGATTGTTCAGCTCGATACCGCTGCCCGCGTCGAAGATGCTGGAGTGTTTGTCATGGATGAAATCGCTGGAAACCACCTCGTCGCCGGTGTAGGCGAGGATATTCTTGAGGTACGTCTCGCTGGCCTTCTTCATCGCGGCGCAGATTTCCTTGTAGCTGGTTTCCTTGACGGTGCGAACGGTCAAATCGATGACAGAAACGGTCGGCGTGGGCACGCGAAAAGCCATGCCGGTGAGCTTGCCTTTGACCTCCGGGATAGCGAGGCCGACGGCCTTGGCGGCGCCGGTGGTCGAAGGGATGATGTTGGTCGCCGCGGCCCGGCCGCCCTTCCAATCCTTGCGTGAAGGTCCATCCACGGTTTTCTGCGTGGCCGTGTAGCTGTGAACCGTCGTCATCAAGCCTTCCTCGATGCCGAAGCCGTCCTTGAGGAGGACGTGAACGACCGGCGCCAGGCAATTCGTAGTGCAGCTGGCGTTAGAGATGATAGTGTGTTTGCTGGGATCGTATTTCTCGTGGTTGACGCCCATGACGATGGTGATGTCCTCGCCCTTGGCCGGCGCGGAAATGATGACTTTGCGAGCGCCGGCTTCCAGGTGGCCCTTGGCCTTGGCCGCCTCGGTGAACAGGCCGGTCGATTCGATGACGTATTCGACACCTAGCTGCTTCCACGGCAGGGCGGCCGGCCCTTCCTTGACGGCCAAGCACTTGATTTTGTGATCGTTGACGATAAGGATGTCATCTTCTTCCACCGATGCCGACGATTTGGCGGGGGCGACGCTGCCCTGGAACCGGCCCTGTGTCGAATCGTACTTGAGCAGATACGCAAGATTATCGGCCGGGACGAGGTCGTTGACGGCCACCACATCGAGTTCCTTGCCAAGCAACCCCTGCTCCACCAGGGCGCGGAACACCAGCCGCCCAATGCGCCCAAAACCGTTGATGCCAACTTTGATCGCCATCGAATATACTCCTTCTAAGCTGTCAGCTATCCGCTACCAGCCGGAACCCCTGCCTCTGTGCCGAATAGCCGTGTTTCACTCGCTTTCCTAGGTTATAACGTATGACCGTGAGAGCAAAAATCGAGAGTCCCAGAAGCGGAGGGCATCATGGCGGAGACGATTCGCGTGGCAGTGACGGGAGCAGCGGGACAGGTGGCTTATGCCATGCTCGGCCGGCTCGCTTCCGGGGAAGTGTTCGGGCACGATAAGAGAATCATCCTGCAATTGCTGGAGATTCCACAGGCGCTTCAGGCGCTCGAAGGCGTGGCAATGGAGCTGGACGATTGCTCGCCCCCCTTGCTGCAAGAAGTCATTTGCACCGACGATCCGAACAAGGCGTTCGCGGGCTGCAACTGGGCGCTGTTGGTCGGCTCGTTCCCGCGTAAGCAGGGCATGGAACGCAAGGAATTGCTGGGGATCAACGGCAAGATCTTCGTTGGCCAGGGCAAAGCGCTCGCCGCCCACGCGGCCAAGGACGTGCGCATCCTTGTCGTCGGCAATCCGTGCAACACTAACTGTTTGGTGGGTTACAACAACGGCAAGGCCATCCCCGCCGAGCGCTGGACGGCCATGACGCGCCTCGATCACAACCGCGCCCGCACGGCGCTAGCCAAGAAAGCCGGCGCCGCCAACGCGGACGTGAAGCAAGTGACCATCTGGGGCAATCACAGTAATACGCAGTATCCCGATTTCACCAACGCCAGGATTTCGGGCCGGCCGGCTACGGACGTCATTACGGATCGCCAATGGCTAGAAAATACGTTCGTACCGATGATCCAGCAGCGCGGGGCAGCGGTCATCAAGGCGCGTGGCAGCAGCTCAGCGATGTCGGCGGCCAACGGGGCGCTCGATCATGTCAAAAGTCTGCTGACGCCGACGCCGCCGGACGATTGGTTCAGCGCCGCCGTGGTCTCGAAGGGCGAATATGGCGTGCCTTCGGGGTTGGTGTTCAGCTACCCGTGCCGCAGCGATGGCAAGGGCAACCTTACTGTCGTGGAAGGCGTCAAGCTCGATGCGTTTGGTCAGCAAAAGTTCCAGACGACGCTGCAAGAATTGCAGGAAGAACAAGCAGCCGTGCGCGAATTGCTGGGGTGAGAAAAAGACCAATGGCGAACGGCCGGCGTAAGCCGGCTGGTGATGCCATCACCAGCCGGCTTACGCCGGCCGTTCGCTTTACCGATCGCCGACATATTGTTCGGTGTAGCTGCTTTGGAAGCGCGTATTGCCGCCTTCGATTTTCGCTTGTTTGTCGATCTTCAAAGTTGCTTTTTGCAGCCGGCCCGCCTGGAGATGGAACACAATCTCGCCTTCGGGCTGCATTTGCCACAGCGGTACCTGATCTTCCTGTGCGGCAGGCGTGCCTTTCATTTCCGTGGTCAGGCTCACCGTGGCCAAATTGTTCGCGATGTCCTTGCAGACATAGCGCTGCACGGCAGGATACTTCTCGTCGCCGGTCCCCTGCGGCGGCTCCAGCACGATCTGATAAGCGCGTTCCCAGCTCAAGCCCGCTTTCAACGGCTCGGCCGGTAGCAGCAGCTTGAACGCCGGCTCGCTTTCGAATTTGGCGGCCGAGTGACCGGGCCGCGCTTCCTTGACTTCGAGCACTTTCCCTTGGCCGTCGATGCGCACCACGACTAGCGGTTGGCCCACGTAGTTTTCGTACTGCTTGCGCAGCGCCGGCGTGCTTTTGTCAAGATGCGTCGAATCGAACACCAGCGGTTCGCCGGATAACGGCGTCGTCTCGAAGAACAACGCTTGCAAAGACATTTGCAACGTGGCCACACCGGCGCTATCGACATCCATCACTTGCCAACGCTTGATCGATTGCACGCGTGTTTTTGTTTCGTCCTTGTTCTCGCCCATGACATAGGAGGCGATGGTGTTGTGTTCGGTGCGATAGACCAGCACTTGTCCGGTTTGCCAGCGGAAGCGCGGCGACTGCGCGTTTGCCAAGGACGCCATCACCAGCACGCCGCACATAACCACGATTGTTTTGCGAATCATCAGGCTTCCCTCCCCGTCCCTACGCGCGATGTCCTGTTTTGGGCAGCGCGCCCTATAGCAAACGACGAACGAGGAAACCAGAGCAAATTTCAGGCGAACGGCCGGCGTCAGCCGGCTGGTGGAAGCCACCACCAGCCGGCTGACGCCGGCCGTTCGCCCACCAGCCGGCTGACACCGGCCGTCCGCCCACCTGCCGGCCGACACCGGCCGTTCGCCTACTTCTTGCCCTTGCCGAGATCCTTGAACTGGATGTCCTTGAACGTTACTTCCATCGACTTGAAGTTGGCATGCAGCTGCCAGGCGATGATGCCCTCGTCCGGCATTTTGTCGAAATCGTCATCGACCATCGTTTCGCCGTTGATCTTGATGGTGACATGCTTGCCGACGCACTTGATGGAGTAATCGTTGAAATCGTTTTGTTTGACGACCTTTTTGACAAGATCCCCGGGTGATTGCTTCATCATGCCGCCGAAGCGTTCGCCGTAGAGGCTGCCCCAGTAGTCTTGGCCGATGTCGCACTGCGGCCCAGCGACGATGAACTTCTCCGGGTCTTCGACCTTGCTGCGGATCTGCACGCCGCTGTTGCCGATGCCATCCTTGAGTCGCACCTTGAATTTCAGCTCGAAATCGCCGTACTTCTTCTTGCTGCACAAGAACGTGTTGTGCCCAGGATCCTCCGGAGTGTAGCCGACAATCGCGCCATCCTTGACGCTCCAGTACTTCATCAATCCTTCCCAGCCGTCGAGATCCTTGCCGTTGAAGAACCCGGGATTCGAGGCCGTGTCGCCGGCCGTCAGGGCCGCCGAGGCGAGAGCGACGAGCAGGAGCGTGGAACGCATGAGATCCTCCCTTCGTTTTCGGTTTCGGTTTTCGGTTTTCAGTGATACAGTGTACGGACTCACCGAAAACTGAAAACCGAAAACTGAAAACGGATATGCGAGTTATCCCCGTTCTGGACGTGATGCACGGCGAAGTGGTGCGCGGCGTGGGTGGCCGGCGGGCTGAGTATCGTCCCATTGTCAGCCGGCTCACCAGGTCGAGCCGGCCGTTGGAGGTGGCGAATGCCCTCGCGTCGCGCTTCGGCTGCCGTGAGTTTTACGTCGCCGATCTCGATGCCATTCTCGGCAGCGATCCGGATTTGCTGCTCTATGCCGCTCTGCACGCACAGGGTTTTCGCTTGTGGGTGGATGCCGGCATTCGGCGGATGGAACGAGCCGGTCAGCTCGCAGATGCTGGTATCGATCGCATCGTCGTCGGTCTCGAGACGGTAGTGGGTCCGGCCGAGCTAGCGAAAATGATGCAGGCGTTTGGCGAGCGCATCGTGTTCTCGCTGGATCTGCGTCAGGGCGAACCACTGGGAGACCGCGGCTCTTGGCAAAATCAGGACGCGGTAAGCATCGCCGATCAGGTAATCCAGCTCGGCGTTCGCCATTTGCTGGTGCTCGATCTCGCGCGCGTAGGATGCGACAGCGGCACAGGAACGCGCGATTTGTGTGCTTATTTATGCGCCAAATATCCGGAAATAACCATCAGCGCCGGCGGCGGCATACGGCATCGCGGCGATCTGGAAGTACTGCGAAATTGTGGAGTGCAAGCGGCGTTGATTGCATCCGCCCTTCACGATGGCCGGCTGACCCGTGCCGACCTCTCGGACGAAAGTGAGGAGTGAGGAGTAAGGAGTGAGGAGAAAGAATGGTTACATTTTCTCCTCACTCCTTACTCCTCACTCCTCACTTTCCACGGAGCAGGTGGCGGATTGGCCGATGTTTTCCTCGACTTCGACGCGCAGAACGGCGGGCCGGTAGTTGTGCTGGCGCTGCAATTCGTCGAGGAGTCGGTGAGCGATCCAGCGCGCGAGCAGTTCGGCGGTGGTATTCTCGATGGGCAGCAACACGCAATCCTCGCGGGGGAAAACCCATTCGCGGTCGCGGTAGCGGACGTGGACGCTTCGCGGCCCCGCCTCGACGTGGATGTGCGGATTGGCCGTCGCCAGCATCATGCGATGGTCCAACTCATCCGTGATTGCCTTGGTGCGATGCTTCAAGGCAATAAAGTCGAAAACGTAATGATTTTCATCCAGCTCGCCTTCGATCTCGACGGCGGCGCGGTAGTTGTGGCCGTGCAGCCGCTCGCACTTATCGCCCTCGTAGCTGATGAAGTGCCCACTGCAAAAGACGAGATGGTCCTTGGTCACACGGACTTTGAAGCGCTCGGTCATGATAACTCAATGTACCAGAGCGTTCCGAGACCGTCCATCGGGCCGCTTGCGGGGCAGCGTCGGTGCGTGCGTGGATTCGGATAGAGAGTGTCTTTTCGTTAGCCCAGACCTGATGAGTATTGAGAAGCCAGCGTGATCGTTTCTCACGCCAACGGATGAGGATAAATCTCACTCAAGCACTCGTCAAATATTTTCCTGAAATTATTTTTATCGACCGGCGATGTCCAGAATTCCGGGGAAAAATTCGGCTTGGATGGGAACGAAGCGGCGATGGGAGCGCGATTGGCGTTTAGGCAGGGAGGAAGATAGCGAACGATCGAATTCGATCGCGCGGTTCACGATAAAGCGTCGAAAAACCCGAAAATTAGCATTCGCGCATTTTTCGCAGTACAGTGCGGACACGCTGCTTGGCTAATCGGGTTTGCCGCTCTTTCTTGCGTTGCTGGCGCTTGAGGCGCTGCAACGCAGCCAGAAACCGCGGCGTCTCTGGCTCGCCATAGATCACGGCGATCGCTCCTTTCCGGATCGCGGGAGGCCCTTCGGAGGTCGCTCGTTCTTGCTGGGGCCGGCCGCGCTGATTGCTGGGTTTGATGGCAACACCCATCGTCTCCCTCCTTATCTCTTATGCGATCGTTACAACCGGCTGTCAATAGTTTTGTGCGCGATTTTTTGGCGAGCGGGGTCGCGTTAGCGCCCCGAGACAGGCCGGCGAGCGGGGTCGCGTTAGCGCCCCGAGACAGGCCGGCGAGCGGGGTCGTGTCAGCGCCCCGAGAATTAACTAACTCGGGGCGCTAACGCGACCCCGCTCGCCAATTTATCTCAACTGCATCCCGAGGTGGCGCCGCACGTATCGCATTTGCAACATGAACCGCTGCGCACCAGGGTCAACTGGCCGCACTCGCCGCATGGATCGCCTTCGTAGCCTTTCAGCCGGGCCAGGCGAATTTTTTCTTCCATCGTTTGCTCGCGCACCGCACTGGTCGATCCGCTTTTGTGTCCATTTCCGTTGGTCGCGGCTGGACTGTTTTCGCGCAGGGGCGTCAGATGTCCGCTGCGCGGCGTCGAGAATGCCTTGGCTACGGGCTGCGGTTCGACGATGCGTTCTTCCATTACTTCTTCCGACTCGAAATCCGGCTCCTCACGCTCACGGTGGATAGCGTCGCCGCGGAGGTCCTCCGCCTCCACCTGAGCGAGGTCGTGCCGGCCAAGATAGGTGATGGCTAGCTCGCGGAAAATGTAATCGATGATCGAAGTCGTCATCTTGATGTGCGGATTGCCCTGCACCACGCCGTTCGGCTCGAAGCGCGTGAACAGGAAGGCATCGACGTATTCCTCCAGCGGTACGCCGTGCTGCAAGCCAAGCGATACGGCGATGGCGAAGCAGTTCATCATGCTGCGGAAAGCGGCGCCTTCCTTGTGCATGTCCAGGAAGATCTCGCCGAGCGTGCCGTCCTCATAGTCTCCCGTGC
This sequence comes from Gemmataceae bacterium, assembly GCA_035653735.1. Lineage (GTDB taxonomy): Bacteria > Planctomycetota > Planctomycetia > Gemmatales > Gemmataceae > JAJPHU01. The sequence goes on along the minus strand of DASRBG010000112.1, from coordinate 11,085 downwards.
GCAAATACATCTTGTGATTGCCGATGCGGGCTTTCTGCGTGTAACCTGCGCGGCGATCAGGCAGCCGGCGGCGGTGAGCGAGATAGCGATAGACGATCTTCTCGGCAATGCGGACGGCTTCTGCTTTCGGCTCCTGCCGTGCCATCTCGCTCGTTTCCGCGTCGAGATCCGGCGCGTCGGCCACCGTGTTGAGCGGCTGGCTGAGTTTCGAGCCGTCGCGGTAGAGCGCGTTGGCCTTGACCATGAGCCGCCAGCTGAGCATATACGCCCTTTTGACATCCTCAATCGTCGCATTGTGCGGCATATTGATGGTTTTCGAAATCGCCCCCGAGATGAACGGCTGGGCGGCCGCCATCATGCGAATGTGCGCTTCCGCCGATAGGAAGCGTTGGCCGAGCTTGCCGCATTTATTGGCGCAGTCGAAAACGGGCAGATGCTCCGGATTGAGGTGCGGCGCCCCCTCGATCGTCATGGCGCCGCACACGTGGAGATTGGCCTCGGCGATCTGCTCGCGGCTGAAGCCCAGTGCTGTCAGCAAATCGAAATTCGGGTTCTCGATCTGAGCGGACTTGAAGCCGAGCTTACCGGTCAGCACGTCATCGCCAACAGTCCAGCGATTGAACGCGAAGGGCAATTCGAAGACGCTCGGCAGCATCGCCTCGATGCGTTGGAGCACGTCGTCGGGGAACCCCTTGGCTCGCAGGGTGGCATGATTGATGTGCGGGCAGCCGTGCAGCGTGCCCGCGCCGCGGCAATAGCGAACGATGTCTTCGATCTGCCGTGGCGTGTAGCCGAGCCGCCGCAGGGCCGGCGGGATCGATTCGTTGATGATCTTGAAGTACCCGCCTCCGGCCAGCTTCTTGAACTTGACCAGGGCGAAATCCGGCTCGATGCCGGTGGTATCGCAGTCCATTACCAGGGCTATAGTACCGGTCGGGGCGATGCACGTGACCTGCGCGTTGCGATAACCGTACTTCTCACCCATTTCCAACATGCGATCCGATTCGCGCTGGGCTGCTTTCAGCAAATAATCCGGGCAGAAACGCGCATCGATGCCGACCGGCGTGATGGTCAGTCCTTCATAATCCTCTTCGGGAGCGTTGTAAGCGGCACGGCGATGATTGCGAATGACGCGCAACATGGACTCGCGGTTGGCCTCGAAGCGCGTGAAAGGTCCAACCTCAGCGGCCATCTCCGCGGACGTGGCGTATGCGACGGCATGCATCAAGGCGGTGACGGCACCGCACCACGCCCGCCCCTCATGCGAATCGTAGGGCAATCCCTGCACCATCAAGAGCGATCCCATATTGGCGTAACCCAGGCCCAGGGTGCGGAAATCGTAGGACTTCTGCGCCACGGATACGCTCGGGAACTGCGCCATATAGACGGATATTTCCAGTATCAAAGTCCACAAGCGCGTGGCATGGCGGAACGAATCTACGTCGAAACGGCCGGTGCTCTCCTCGTAGAATTTGAGCAAATTTAAACTTGCCAAATTGCACGCGGTATCATCGAGGTGCATGTATTCGGAGCACGGGTTCGATCCATTGATCCGGCCATCCGCCGGGCAGGTGTGCCATTCATTGATGGTCGTATCGAATTGCACCCCCGGATCGGCGCACGACCAGGCAGCGAAGGCGATCTGCTCCCACAAGTCGCGGGCGTGCATCGTTTTGCGCGGCTTGGGCGGCCGTCCCTCCGCGCGAGCCTTCTCTTTCTCCGTGCGCCAGTACAAATGCCAAGGGCCATCCTTCTCGACCGCTTCCATGAACTCATCGGTGATGCGCACCGAGTTATTGCTATTCTGTCCCGAGACGGTGAAATACGCCTTCGAGTTCCAGTCCGTGTTGTACTCCTCGAGCTTCAGCGACGTGACGCCTTGCTCGGCCAGCTGTAAGACGCGCTCGATATAGCTGACCGGTACCAAGGCGGTGCGGGCCTCGACAATGGCCTTGCGCAAATCGTGATTGCGCTGGCGGTCCAGCCGCTCCTCGGCGTTGGGCCAGCTCACGCACGCCTTGAGGATGGCGTTAAGATGACGATTGAGCAGCCGCGAGCCCATCACCAATTCCGCGACCTTGGCTTCCTCGATCATCTTCCAGTTGATGAACTCTTCAATATCTGGATGATCGAGATCCAAAATTACCATTTTGGCTGCTCTGCGTGTGGTGCCACCGGACTTTATTGCTCCGGCCGCCCGATCGCCGATCTTGAGAAAGCTCATCAAGCCGCTGGATTTGCCGCCGCCCGACAGCGGCTCCCCCTCACCGCGCAATGAGGAGAAATTGGATCCCGTACCACTTCCGTATTTAAAGATGCGCGCTTCACGGACCCATAAATCCATGATGCCGCCTTCGTTCACCAGATCGTCATTTATGGATTGGATAAAGCAAGCATGGGGCGCTGGATGTTCATATGCAGATGTGGAGCGCGCCACTTGTTTCGTCTGGGGATCGACACGGTAATGCCCCTGCGAGGGACCGTCGATGCCATAGGCCCAGAACAGACCGGTGTTGAACCATTGCGGCGAGTTCGGCGCCGCCAGCTGCGCCGCCAGCATGTAGCAAACTTCGTCGTGGAACGCGCGGGCGTCGGACTCCGACGAGAAATAGCCGCCCCTCCAGCCCCAGTAGGTCCAGCACCCGGCCAAACGGCGGAACACCTGGCGCGCATCCGTCTCTTGGCCGTCGCGCGGATCGCCGGCGATCGGTTCACTCCGCTGGAGCCACTCCGGCATGCCGTCTTCGCGAACCTTCTCGCTCTGCCGCGGTACGCCGGCTTTGCGGAAATATTTCTGAGCCAGTACATCCACGGCAACCTGCGACCAGCTTTCCGGAGCGAGCAGGTCTTTCATTTCAAAGACCACCGACCCGTCCGGATTGGCGATCCGGGAGGTTCGCTTAACAAAGGTGAAGGAAGCGAACGGATCGCCTCCAGCCGTGGTGTAACGACGTGTGATCTGCATGGAATTTTCACGAAACGATCACTCCACCGTCTCGATTCTTGAGGGCTGGGGTCTCAAGCGGAACGGACGGGGGAGCGGCTAATAGTCCGTGGAGTTTAAGTTTACTGCAACCGTAGACGCTTGTACACAGGAAAAGTGAAGTCGATCCGTCAGGTTGGCGGTTCGGAACCGACGACAAAGGGCAGCGTCAATCCTTTTTGGTCTTGATACTTGCCGCGTTTATCGCCGTAGCTCAATTCGCAGACAGCATCGGCGCGCAGGAACACGATTTGGGCGATGCCTTCGCCGGCGTAAATCTTCGCCGGCAGCGGCGTGGTGTTGGAGATCTCGATCGTGATCTTGCCGCGCCACTCCGGTTCCAAAGGGGTTACGTTACAAATGATGCCGCAACGTGCATATGTCGATTTGCCAACGCATATCGCGAGGATGTCGCGTGGAATCTCGAGATATTCCACGGTCTCGGCCAGCGCGAAGCTGTTCGGCGGAATGAGACAAAAATCGCCTTCGATGTCCACAAACGACTTCGGATCGAAGTTCTTGGGATCGACGAGGGCGCAGCGGGCGTTGGTGAACACCTTAAAATGCCGGCCCACGCGCACGTCGTAGCCGTAGCTCGAAACGCCGTAGGAGATGACTCCGGGCCGCAGCGCGCTTTCGGCGAACGGTTCGATTTTGATCTCGCGTAGAATTTGCCAATCAGCGAGCACGCCCATGACTTCCTCTCCTTTTCATCTGCGGCCGTGGTGTCAAGCATCTTAGTTTTCTTTATAACCGATTTGCTTTCAACCCGAGTCTGAACGGGAGAGCAAGCCATCGCTGCTCCGGCGGCGCAGCTGCGCCAGCATTACCCTTTTTTCCAGCCAGGGAGGAAGGACTTTTTTTGCCGGAATGCCCAACGGTAACGGAAACTCCGCTGATCATCTCTTTTCATCGGCCCGGCAACGGTGATTGAACTTGACTCCGCCTGGGAGCGTGCGCTACATCAAGCACGGATTCCGCTCGGGGTTCGAGGGAGGCGGTTATGTTTCCGGTCTTGCCCATTCTGTGCCTCTTGTTTGCTGAGGCGCCGGCGATCGAGACCCAATTCGTCCAGGTCGCTCCCGCCCTATCTCAGCGGCCCTGGTGGAACGCCCCGCGAAAAACGCGGGCCGTGGTGTTGATTCACGGCCTGCTTGTTCACCCTTTCAGCAAAACGAATGTCGGCCGCGCGGATCTGCATTCCTGGCAAAAATCCGATTGTTTGCTGGTCAAAAGGCTGGCGCAGGAGGCGGACGTATTCGCCTTTGCCTACGCTCAGACGGTCAGCGCCGACGACATTGCCGAATGTCCGGAGTTAGAGAGGAACATCCGAAAACTTCGGGAGGATGGCTATCGCGAGATCATTCTGATCGGCCACAGCGCCGGCGGCGTCATCGCTCGCCAGTTCATCGAGGACCATCCCGATTGCGGTGTGACCAAGGTGATTCAGGTGTGTGCTCCCAACGCCGGCTCCGGTTGGGCGAAGTGGCAAACGGTGCGGGCCAATCAGATCGACTTTCTCGATTCCTTGACCAAGCCGGCCCGCCGCCGCAGTCTGTCGCAGCGAGCGGAAAAGGAGATTCCGGAACGCATCGAGTTCGCGTGCATCATCGGCACAGGAAGCGTCGTCGGCGATGGCGTCGTGTCCAACCGCTCGCAGTACCCGCCGGATTTACAGAAACAAGGTATTCCGGCCTATCCCTTCAATAGCTCGCATTGGATGCTGTTGCGCAGCCACAAGGGGGCCGAACTGGTGGCCCGTCTCGTGCGCGAAAAGCAACTCCGATGGGATGAGAGACAGGTTCAGGCCGTCCGACGCCGGCTCCTCGGCGATTGAGTTGAAACTCAGAACAAAACCCCCGCCTCGAACCAGCCGTCGCTGCAAAGTTGGACACGGACGCAATTGCCGTACAACACAATCGATTCGCTGCGCGAGGGTCGGAGGAGTTCCAGCTGGACTTGCGATCCCGCAAAGGCACGGGGCAGATATAAGCCCATGCCGCCAAGCGAGAGGTCCTTGCCCTTGCCCTCGATGGTTTCCTTGGACGTGTTCTCGGCGAGCAGGAAGGTAGCGCGTAGCGAATGCGGCCAGGCCACACGTTCCTGCGTCCGCCGCTCCGGATAGGCTTCCACGTGTGAGCGGAGGCTGTCCAGGATAAGGGGACCGACATCGCTGAGCAGCCTTTGTTCCGCTCGGTTCTTCTTATCCGAGCAACGAATGCGAACCGTCAATTCGGGACACATCGCGCTGACTGGTCCCGGAAGGGCCCAGCGAACCTCCACGAGCAGCCCGCGCGTTCCCTCCAGCCAGCGTTTCCAGAAGCAACCGGGGAAGGGAATCTGGAATACCAGACTGTTCTCCTCCTCGTGAACGACCTCGGCATTCCACTGACGCCGGAATGTCTCGAAGCCGGCTCGTGCAGTGGGTGGCCATAAGCGAGCGGGAAACTGGCCTTGAAGCACTGTAGCGCCTTGAGCAGCGGCTTTCAAGCCATCCGGCTCCCTCGCCGGTTGTGCCGCCTTGGCCTCGATGATTAACTCGGCGACGAGCCGGCTCATGCCGGTCCGGCGTTCGAGTGACGGACCGGGATCGCTTCGCGGCGACTGGCCGCTCTGCTGTTCTCGCCTCTGGCTTTTCTCCTCTATCCATTCGGGGATGCAGCGAATTGTCTCCATTGAAGAAGCAGCATCATGCTGGAGCTTGCCGCTCGCTTTCAGCGCTTGCACGAAGGCGGTGCAAGTTGGGAAACGCTGGTCCGGATCCTTGAACAATGCTCGCGCCACCACCGCCCTATCGATTTCCGGCAAAGCGTTCAAGTCCGGCGTAGCGGTGCAATGCTGCATCATCAGCTGACGGGCATTCCTGCCCTGGAACGGCCGCTTGCCGGTCAGCAGTTCTTGATAGACGATCGCCAAGCTATACTGGTCGCAGGATGAGGTGATTGTATTGCGAAAAATCTCCGGAGCGGCATAACGGGCGGTCAAGCCAACCGCCATCCGGCCAGCGGGCGGGTTCCGGGAGGAGGGAGGAAGGTCGCCTTTGCTCTCTGTCTGCCGCCCACTCCCGGCCGATCGTGCTTCGGTCAAGCTGCGGACCAAGCCGAAATCCCCGACCTTGACGTGATTGCTGACCAGAAAGAGATTGCCCGGCTTGATGTCCAGGTGCTGCAAACCATGGCGCAGGTTTATCAAGTCAAGCACGTCCGCCGCTTCATGTAGGTAGCGCAACAACTCGTCGCGCGGGATGCCCGCTGCTCGCTTGTTCCGACATTCGAGGAACACGTTCATGAGGTTCTTGTCCGCCAATTCCATGACGATGACTAGCTCGCCGCGGATCCATTCGACGCGCTCCATCGATAACAAAAAGGGATGGCGGAGCGACTTGATGTGCTGGATGGCCTTGAGTTCCGCGACGGCCGGCGCGGCTTCAGTATGCACCTGGCAGCGATCGCCCTCGACGAACTTGATCGCCTTGAACAGGCCTCCGGGAGCCTCGCATTTCCAGACTTCGCCGAAACCACCTCGCCCCAAAGGCTCAAGCAGGCGATATCCCGGTATCGGTTCGCGATTGCGTTTTCTCGTTTTCAGCATCCGTTGGTCCTTGCGAAAGCGATCCGACGTCCTGCAGCGCGGACTCCAGCTTTATCAAACTCTAGATCGTGGCGAAGAGGGAAGCAAACCAGAGGGATCGGCTTGTTTCGGTCGCGCGAACCTTTTACCGAACCGCGGCGTCTTATTGGAGTGCTACCCGACCGCTACTGTTTCCGTGCCTCGTGCGGAGGAGGAATTCCAAACTATCCTGCGAGATCGCCCTGCATTCGCATCCGTATCGAGAGTGGCGCGAGGGATTGGGCCCGATGACCGCCACGGCAAGACTGGTTAAGCCGCCAAGTTGCCAAGGCCCACCTCCTGGATGGGAGGATCGATACGGCTCCTCGAGAGCAACCAAGGGCTGCTCGCCTTCTCCGCGCGAGCTTCCTTCTTCGCCAGGCTCCCTGCCTGCTCGGTTTCGTGCCGGCCGAGGCAGTTCGGGCCTTTTGTCTGCGAGAATCCCTTGTGCTCTTTGTGAGGCCCTGAACGTTCGCCGCGAGGCACTCATCCCCGGCGTCCCGTTACCAACGTCCCGACAAATCGGCCGTAGGCCAGGCTTTCTAGCGTGACTTACGAGTAACTCATCGCCTCGTTTTCGCAGACACAACGCGGATGAAGAAACGAATTACCTTGCTTCGGGAGGATCGTAGCTCCGCCCGATCACGCCTCGCCACAGAGAAGGAGGACAGCAACATGGTGGCCCAACTCATACCCATAGCGGAAGGGATGGAGCAAGGCGACAGTACGATCGACCGTGCCCGCGCGGGAGACCGCGCGGCTTACGGTGATTTGGTACAGCGCTATCGTCCCGCCATTTACGGTTTGCTGTTGGCCTGGTTACGCGATCCGGCCGAGGCCGATGATGTTGCCCAAGAGGTATTTCTGCACAGCATGCGGAAAATTGGTCAGCTACGTGACACGCGCTGCTTCGTCGCCTGGCTACGACAAATCGCCGTGCGCCTGGCGCTCAATCGCCTCAATCGTCGCCGTCCTGTTGGTAGGCTGAATCTCACGCGCCAGGCGCTGCTTCCCGGACCCGGCGACGGTCCACTCGACGAGATTGTCCGCGCCGAGGAGCAAGGCAAGGTCCACGAAGGATTGAGCCTTTTAAAGCCACTCGACCGCGCCATGCTGGAGGCGTTCTATCTTCGCAGCCGTTCGCTGCGTGAGATGAGCGAGGAATTCGATGTCCCCTTGGGAACAATCAAGCGCCGCCTGCACACGGCCCGGCAGCGCTTGAAACAATTCCTGGAGCCGGAGGAGGTCAGTGAGTAAACCCCCAAGGACAAAAAGGACAGAAAGGACAGAAAGAGAGAAAAAAAGGAGAAGATAGGCGTTTGCGCTTTGCCGATCCTATCCTTCGCTCCTTCTGTCCTTTCTGTCTTTCGTGTCCTTTGTGTCTTGGCGGTTCATTGATTTTCCGTTGTCGCGAGAGCTTTCCGCACTGCCTCAACGAGTAGCATCTCTTGATGCTCAAAAATCGTGCGGACATCGAGTACCAGCTTTCCGCCCCGCAGCCGAGCCATCACGGCGGGCGTCCCCAATCGCAGACGCAGAGCTAACTCGCTATCGCTGAGAGAACTCGCCTCAATCTCGACGACCCACGATTTCATGCTCTGATCCGGCAACGATCCGCCGCCGACGTACGCAACATCCTCTGTGATCTCCACCGAAGCAAGGGCGGGGATACCCCGTAGCTGTTCGGCCATCCGCTCGGCTCGCTGACGCAATTCTTTCAGCGGCGTGCCGAGCAGACGAAGCACCGGCACTTCGCGCAGGGCAAGTTCTTCATTGAGATATAGCCGTAGTGTCGCATCTAGCGCGGCCAGCGTCATCTTGTCGAGGCGGAAGGCGCGCATGAGAGGATCTTTTTCGATTTTTTGTATCCACTCCTTGCGTCCGGCGATGATGCCGGCTTGGGGTCCGCCAAGCAATTTATCGCCGCTGAATAGCACGAGATCGGCGCCCGCCGCAATGCTCGCTCGCGCCACCGGTTCGCCCTGAAAACCGAAACGCGCGAAGTCTACCAGCGCGCCGCTACCGATGTCGTCGATAACCGGCAGACCGTGCTTCTTTCCCAACGCGGCAAGTTCCGATAGCGCTACGGACTTCGTGAACCCCGAGATGCGATAATTGCTCGAATGGACTTGCAACAGCGCGCCGGTGTTGGGACCGATGGCCCGCTGATAATCGCTAAGGCGAGTGATATTGGTTGTGCCGACTTCGCGCAGAATGGCCCCGCTGACACTCATGATGTCGGGGATGCGAAAACTGCCGCCGATTTCGATGAGCTGGCCGCGTGAGATGACGACTTCCTTGCCCTGTGCCACTGTACGCAGCACGATGACCGTAGCGGCGGCGTTATTGTTGACGGCGGTGGCCGACTCCGCCCCGGTCAGCCGGCACACCCATTCGCGGATGGCAATCTGTCGTGACGAGCGCTTGCCGGTTTCGAGATCCAGCTCCAGGTTCAGATAGCTGCGTGCCGCTTCATACGCTGCTTTCGCCGCATCTTCCGCGACAGGCGAACGGCCGAGATTGGTGTGCAGAACGATACCGGTGGCGTTGATGACGGTTCGCAGCTTGGGCTGCATTTCGTGGCCAAGGCGGCAGGCAACCCGCGACGCCACGACTTCCACGGCGCTCTGGCCGTCCACGGGGATGCCTTGGCGAATCTGATCGCGCAGGGAGGACAATTCGGCCCGCACCGCGCCGACGATCAAATCGTGGGCATGGTCCCGCGCTAATGCCTGTACTCCTTCGGCCGCCAGAACATCGTTGACAGAAGGAAGTTGGCGAAAAAGATTGTCACTCATTCACTCATCCGTTTAGACCAGCACTCGCAAGTCACCCTCGCGTCGGGTGACGCCCGCGCGATCGAGATATTCACACAACGGCACCGCGAATTTCCGTGTTGTGCCCAGGATGTCGCGAATCTCCGCCACCGTCAGCCCCTTGCCCTCGGCGAGCCGTTCGCGCACGAGCCGCCGCATCTCGGCTTCGGCCTCGACGTGCAGATAAATGTCCTCTGCTATGTGGACTAAATACCCCTCGGCCACGCAGACATCGAACAAATCCTTGAGATTGGCGGCGTTACCGCCGGCCTGGCCGGCGAAGCTACTCGGCTCCGGCGGCTGAAAACGCGCCGCCTGGTACGCCGCCACCAGCTTGTCCTTGAGCTTGCGCAGGTTAGCGCTCAGCTTCGGTTTGAAGTCGGCGCGGCCAATGCGACGCAGATCGCCGGTCAGTTTCTTGCCGGCAATCAGCCGCTCTACCGTCGCGTGGACCAAAGCGTCATCGCCGACGTAATCGAGCTGCGATTGCACCCTCTGACGATCGTGCGTGGACATCAGCGGAAACTGATCGTGCAGCCGATCCAGCACCGTCAGAATGCGTCCTTCCAATTCGCTCACCATGTCCTTGTGAAGAAGCAACCGCCGTGCTCCGCTGATAACAATCTCCACAAGCTCGCCCTGCTCTTTCAAGCCGGCGACCAATTCGACTGCCTCGTCCGGCCCGACGTTCGCGCCGCGCACAAGTTCCGGGACCGTGAAGCCGCCGAAAGAGCCGAACCAAGCCACCGTCAAGGCCCGCTCGCGCGCATCGCCGCTCCACAGCCGTTCGATGCGTTCGAGCATCTCGAGATGCCGCCGGCGGATCTTGCGAGCGACCGGCTGTAAGACCTGTCCGCCGCCGAGCGTCTGCGTGGCCGAGGATTCACGGATTACGAATGGTTGGCCCCATGTACCCATCGCCGGCTCATCGAGAAATACCTGCGCCAACCCCCATTGCCCCGGCTCGATGGCGTCGGCGTCGAGCAGAGCGATCGTACTCATGACCTCGGCGGTGCCGATGTGAAAACGCACCGGCATGCGATGTTTGATAGGTCGTTTCATATCGGCCAGGCAATGCAGCCGCACCGTCATCACACGCGACGGCGCCAGATAACCCGGCGTGGCCAACTCTTGACCGCGCACGACATCCTCATGATGCACGCCAGCCAAATTGATCGCCGCCCGCTGACCGCGATGCACTTCCTCAACGCTTTGATCGTGATTTTGCAACGAGCGGACCCGAACGCGCTCGCCGCGCGGCAGCCATTCCACTTCCTCGCCCACGCGCACGCTGCCGGATGTCACCGATCCCGTGATGACCGTACCATGGCCCTGCACGATAAACGAGCGATCGATGGCCAAGCGAAACCATTGCTTGCCGCGGCGTTCTTCAACGTGGTGGCACGCCTCGGTGATGGCCGCCTTCAGCTCGGCGATGCCTTGTCCGGTGTGCGCTGACGTGGCGATCAGAGGAGCATTCTCCAGGAACGTCCCTTGCACCAGCTCGCGGATCTCCAGCTCGACCACTTCGCGGGTCGTGTCATCGACGAGATCGCATTTGGTCAGGGCGATGACTCCGTGGCGCAGGCCGAGCAAGCGAAGAATTTCCAGATGTTCGCGCGTTTGCGGCATGACGGAATCATCGGCGGCCACGACGAGGACGGCCAGGTCAACGCC
>DASRBG010000111.1:0-37214 GCA_035653735.1 Gemmataceae bacterium | reverse complement strand
GCCGTACTGGCGCGACGTGGGCACGCTCGACGCCTACTACCAGGCCAACATGGATCTCATCAACGTCGATCCGGTGCTGAACTTGTACGACCGCGAATGGCCGATCCGCACATATCAACCGCAATTGCCGCCGCCCAAGTTCGTTTTCAACGACGGTCCCGGCGAGGGCGCCCGCCGCGGCGAGGCGCACGACAGCATGGTTTGCCAGGGCTGCATTATCAGCGGCGGGCACGTGCGCCGTAGCATCCTGTCGCCGAACGTGCGCGTCAATAGCTTCGCCGTTGTCGAGTCGTCGATCCTCTTCGACGGCGTCAACGTCGGCCGGCATTGCCGCATCCGCCGGGCCATCATCGACAAGGACGTACAAATCCCGGCCGGCACCACCATCGGCCACAACCTGGAGCACGATCGGCAGCGCGGCTTCACGATCAGCGAGCAAGGCGTCGTCGTCATCGCCAAGTCGGAGCTGCCCGAAACCTTCGCGGAACGCTTGAAACAATCGTGAGCCTCTCCATGCCAGCCGTTCTCCCTCCCCGTCGTTCCCGCCGCTGGATTGGTTTTTTCCTCATTCTCGCCGTGTTGTCCACTGGGGCGATCGTCGTGCCTTTTGTCTACAACCTGAGGATGCAGCTGCGTCCGGAACAATTGGCCGAGGCGCGGCAACGCTGGCAGGAGAATGCTCCGGCTAATTACGATCTGGAATATCTGATTCGGACCACGCACGCCGGGCAAGAAGAGGAGAGCCAGTATCGAGTTCTGGTCCGCGGCGGCCGGGCGGTCCTTATTGTGGACAATGGCGATGTTGTTTATCTCGATCCATCACTGGCCTTGGTTGCGGGGCCGTCGATATTGGCCTCGTTGCCGGCGGATGCGGGACAGTATGGCGTACCGGCGCTCTTCGCGCGGATCGAGGCGACGCTGCGCCAGGACGAGGCGGCCGGCCGGCGCAGCTTCGCCACGGCGCAGTTCGATCCGAAAGACGGCCATCCGTTTCACTACGTCCATCGCGAGCAGGGCACGAAAGAACGCGTGGAGTGGAATGTGAAAATGACGCGCATGCCGCGTTGAACACTCCCCTCGTTCCCACGCCCCTGCGTGGGAACGAGAAGGGATCTGCGTGGGAACGAGAGGAAACTAGAAATCCGGCCCCAGAACCCCCGTTGTGGCGGGGGCTCCAGACCCCCCGTTGTGGCGGGGTCTCCCGACCCCGCCACGGGCTTGGACCGAAGGTCACCCCGTTGTGGCGGGGTCTCCCGACCCCGCCACGGGCTTGGACCGAAGGTCTCCGCTCCTGAACAGTGTTGGAGACCTTCGGTCCAAGCCCGTGGCCGGGTCTGGAGACCAGGCCACAACCATGGAGCGCCCCGTCCCGCGCGACACCCCGACGCGACGCAGAGCATCGCCAACGGTCGTTCCCACGCTCCTGCGTGGGAATGAGAAGAAACTAGAAATCCGGCCCCAGAACTTCGCCCCCATTGCGCGTGATGGCGCTTCGCAAGGTTCGTTCCGTGAGCTTGGGAGTGAAAAAGCGAACCGAGCCATCTGCGAGGGCTGCGTGGAAGCCGTCCGTGAACAACCCGCCGAGCTTGGGCAGCGGTTTCTTGTCGTCGTAGGGCAGATCGGCCGGCTTGGTCCACGGCACCGCCTCGCCCGCCTCGACGATGGCGATTGTGCAACTTGTCCCATCCGTTATGTCCGGAATTCCCATGCCCTCCTTGCCCTCGAAAATCGTACTTTTGCCAGTGAACACTTGATAGAAGGTTGCGTACTTCTCCTTCGTTTTGTCGGGCAGCGGCGGGGCATACTGTTTGGGCATCTTGGCCAAAAGCGGCTTGTTGTGCTTGCTGTCCCACGGCTCATCGAGATGGAACTGCTTAAACAAGGCGTCTTCCTCCAGATAGGGCAGAAGCAGCACGCGCCAGCTGAGCAGGGGTTTGCCGGTCTTGTCGTAAATCGCGGCCGGCGGGAAATGCTTGTTGACGTCGAGATAGCTGTGCATGGCCAGCATTTGATCTTGCAAGTTACGAAAGCTGCGAAGGCGTGCGGCTTTCAGAGTCCTCTCGTCCGGTTCCTTCGGCTTCTCTTCGTTCTCGCCGGCCTGGGGGGCGGCCGGTTGCGGCTTGGCTTCGGAGCGTACTTCGGCTTCTTTCGGTTTCGGATGAGCGAGCACGGCCGTGCTTGCTCCGATGGCGACGATACCGAACAAGACGGCGCATGCGGCGGTCAGTTTGGTGAGGAACATGCTTCGCAATACTCCTTGAGACAGGGCGGCCGCGTGTACGGATACCATGCCGGCCGCGGCCGCCTGGCCGGCCGCAACCAACATCGCGGCCTTGAGGGTGGAACTCATCAGCGTGGGCGGCACACAGGCCGAGGCGGACTTCAGTGTCAGCACTGAGGCCAGCGCGGCGGTGGAGAGCGCTAATCCTCGCCGCGCCAAACGGGGTCGGAGCATCTCGCGGGCGCGGGCCAGCCGGCCCTTGATGGTACCGATCGGCCACGCCAACTGGCGGGCCGCTTCCTCATGCGTTTTGCCCTGCAAATAGCAGAGCACGAGAGGCGACCGATATTTCTCCGGCAGACGATTCAATTCTTCGTGGAGGAGCGGGCGCAGTTGGGGATCGATCGCCTCCGCATCGGGTTCCGCCGCCATCATCTCCACCCCCCGCACTTCGCGTTCGTGCCGTCGGGCTGCGTGCATACGCGCCCGCATGGCCACTCGATATGCCACTCGGTAAAGCCAACCGGCCAACAAGGTCCGGCTGCGAATCGAGGCCGCCTTGCTCACCAGCACGAGAAAAACGGCCTGGAACGCATCTTCGATATCGTGGGCATTGATGAGCAAATGACGGCAGACGCCCAGGACCATCGGCCCATGCCTTTGGACCAGGGCCGCGAACGCGGCCTCTTCCTGCCGGGCCACGAATTGTTCCAGCAGTTCGTCGTCGGTTCGCTCGCCCAGCGCGCGCAGCGCCTCATTGCCGCGCAGCTTCCGCAAAAATTCCGTCAAGGGTCCGCTCGCCATAGGATTGCTTCCTCCGCCACTTATGCTCCTCCTCTCTTTATTACTGCACCCGGCCGACCAATGGATACAACAATTTTGATGGATACAACAATTTTTGTGACTGTTAGCTCTCGTTCCCACGCTCCGCGTGGGAACGCAAGTGTGCGACGCTCCGCGTCGCGGCCGGTCCCCAACCGTCGGAGAGATTCGGGCCGCAGAGCGGCCGGACGTGCGTTCCCACGCGGAGCGTGGGAACGAGAACCGAGCAACGTTTTTGTGACTGTTAGCTCTCGTTCCCACGCTCCGCGTGGGAACGCAAGTGTGCGACGCTCCGCGTCGCGGCCAGTCTCCAACCGTCGGAGAGATTTGGGCCGCAGAGCGGCCGGACGTGCGTTCCCACGCGGAGCGTGGGAACGAGAACCGAACAACGTTTTTGTGACTGTTAGCTCTCGTTCCCACGCTCCGCGTGGGAACGCAAGTGTGCGACGCTCCGCGTCGCGGCCAGTCTCCAACCGTCGGAGAGATTCGGGCCGCAGAGCGGCCGGACGTGCGTTCCCACGCGGAGCGTGGGAACGAGAACCGAACAATTGGTAATCTCCGCCCGTTTCCAAGGATGCCATCATGACCGCGTTCCGTTCCTCCTCGTTCGTCATTCTCCTGCCCCGTGTCGCGCTGGCAATCGGGCTGTGGTTGTTGGCCGCACCGATGCTTGCAGCGGAGAAAGCACAGCCGCGGAGCGACGCGCTCGGCGATCCGCTGCCGGTCGGGGCCATCGCGCGCCTTGGGACCGTGCGCTTACGGCATGGCGATTACCTTCGTTCGATCCGCTTCACGCCGGACGGCAAGACGCTGATTTCGCTGGGGTCCGATGGTATCCGCGTCTGGGATGCGGCCACGGGCAAACCCATACGACATTTTGGCGCGGGGATCGTGCCGCGTTCCCTCGATTTATCTTCCGATGGCCGGCGGGCCGCTATTAGCCGGTACCATGCGGGTGCGGGCGGCCCGGTGGAAGTTTGGGACGTAACGACGGGCAAACTGCTCCACAAATTGGGGAATCAACATTATTCGCAGGTTTGCTTTTCCCCCGACGGCAAACAACTGGCGGCTCGGACGAACCATTTTTCGTTGACCCCGGTTTTCCCCTGGTCCATTTTCCTTTGGGACGTGGAGTCGGGGAAAGCGATCCGCACGCTGCCCGGTCCCAAAGAAGATATTTGGGACATGCAATTTTCCACCGACGGCAAATCGCTGATATTGGGCGGCTCGGCCAGGACGATGTCCCGATTGAGCACGACGGACGGCAATGAGGTGAATCGCTTCCGCGATGTGCCGGCTGATGTTCATTCCCTGGTACTCTCGCCGCGCGGCGACCGCATCGCGTTTATCGAATTGTGGATGAAGAAATGGCCCGGAGGGGGTGCAAGCTGGGGATCGAACGTGCGCGTGTTTCTTCTGGATTCGCGCACGGGGGCTGAATTGCGGTGCTGGTCGGTGAAGCCGAAACTCTCGCAGGGCGGGCCTGACAATGGTTGGTGGAGTCTAGGATTTTCGCCCGATGGCAGCCGGCTCGCCGCTTGCCAGGAGCATGGCCCCATCCGCATTTGGGACACGACCACCGGCGAGGAAAAGCAGCTTATGCCGGATGGACGACAGCACTCCGGCGGCGTGGCTTTCTCACCGGACGGCAAAACCTTGGCCGTCGGCGACGGCGGCCGCTCCGTGCGCTTGATCGACGCCGAAACGGGAGCCGATCGCTTGCCGGTGCGGGGCCATCGCGGCAGCGTCACCGCCTTGGCCCTCTCCGGCGATGGTGGGACTGTTTTCACTGCTGCCGAGGACGGGACGATCTATCGATGGGATGCACGAAGCGGACGCGAACTCGGCCGGTTGACCGGACACAAGGGCGAAGTGCATGGACTGGCGTTGGCGGCGGATGGCCGCACGCTCTACTCCGCCGGTCACGATCGGACGCTGCGCCTCTGGGACCTGAGGGCGGGCAAAGATCGCCATTTGATTGAAAATGACACTCTTTACTGGAGCCATCTCAAACTATCGCCCGACGGCAAAATGCTGGCCGTACCAGTCCAATACAAGGAACTGAGACTGTTCAACGCCGCCACCGGGGAATGTCTGCACCGGCTGACCACGAAAACCCAGATCATTGAGTTTGCCTTCACGGCGGATGCCTCGGTCGTCAAAGCGCTGACAGGCGACCGCACGATTTGGCGCTGGGAAGCAGCGTCCGGACGCCGGCTGCCGGACGAAGCCATGCCGCCCGACCGCGAGCAAGGGCCGATCGGCAATCCCGATAGCACCTATGACGGAGAGCATATTGTCCTTTCTTCGGATGGATCACTGATCGCTCATGGAATCGACGATCGGTTTCTCCGCGTTATCGAATCATCGACGCAAAGCCAAGTTTGGCGCTCGGCCAAGCTGCCGGGAAAGATTTCGACAATCGCGTTCGCGCCGGACAGCCGGACGCTTGCCTGGGCCGAGCAATCGGGTGTCATTCACTGGCTGGAGCTGGCGACGGGGAGCGAACGGCGGGCCATGTCCGGCCACGCCAGCGAAGTCAATCAAATCGTCTTCACCGCCGACGGCAAGCGTCTGGTCTCCGGTTCGGGTGATACGACGGCCCTGGTCTGGGGCCTCATCGGTCAGGGATCGGCATCCTTATCCGCCAAAGAACGCGACGCTTGTTGGCTCGATCTCGCCGACAAGGACGCGGCGAAGGCGTATCGCGCGATGTGTCAACTGATCGCCACGCCGGCGGACGCGCTGGCGCTCCTGCGCCCACGTCTCAAGCCGGTCAAGGGCGTGGACGAAAAACGCATCGAACGCTGGATTGCCGATCTCGACGCCGATGCGTTCGCCGTGCGCGAGAAGGCCACGGAGGAATTGCGGAAGCTCGGCGAATTGGCGGAGCCGGCGTGCCGCAAGGCGCTGGCGTCGCGGCCGACGCTGGAGATGAGCCGCCGCTTGCAGGGCTTGCTCGACGACATCACGCAGCATCAATGGCATCCCGCGCCGGAGATATTACGACAATTGCGAGCGGTTGAGGTGCTGGAACGCATCGACACGCCGGAGGCGCGGAAGGTACTGGAAGTGCTGGCCGGCGGCGCGGCGGGAGCACGGCTGACGCGCGAGGCGCGAGATGCCGTCCGGCGCCTATCATCGGCTCGCGGCATTAGGCCGTAATGCGCGAACGTTTTTTTCTCTGGTTCCCAAACAGAGTTTGGGAACCCATTTCGCGAAACTCTGGTTCGCCCGTTGTTTCTAGAGCGCATTTGAGGCTAGTGGAACGTTCAAGCTGTAGGACGGCATAGGAAGACCGTCCTACAAGAAAGACGCGCCACGGCAATCTCGAAATCGCTCTGACACCCGCCAGGGCCATGCGAAACAGAGTTTCGCGGACGGCGTTCCCAAACGGAGTTTGGGAACGAGATAAACGAGATGACGAGAGGCACGAGATGTACGAGAGACACTGTACTCCGCGCCATTCTTGAAACTACGGTTACGCATCCGGCTCGTCTCAGTTCCGTGGAGGTTTCCCTTTTCCCTTCCACGGTGTCCCCGTTTGCCTTCGTTGTCTTTATTGTTGGCGATAGGGCTTGCCTTCCTTGTACAGCGCCAGCCGCGCCTCCATTGATGTCCGCTGATCCTGATCTGCTATTTTCATGCCCAAGGCCTTCGTCTGCCAGAGAACGGCTTGTTTGAAGTCTCCGGTCTCGGCGTAAGCGGCGGCAAGCGTCCCGATATAAGATGGGTATTGCCACCGCGTCAGTTCGCAGGCTTTGCGCGCGTATTCGACGGCATCTTTGCCGTGGCGTAACTCGGCTTTCGGACAGGTCGCCAAGAGCCAAGCGAGACTGACGTAACACCACCCATCATTTTCCCGCCCAAGCTGAATGCCTCTGCGCCAATCGGCAGCGGCCTTATCGAATTCCCTTCTGATACGGTGAATTTCGCCGCGACGGACATAGACGTCGCTCACCTTGGGATCGAGGCGAATAGCTTCGTTGTAATCGGCGAGAGCCTTATCGTAATCCTTGTTGGAATCAAGGAGGATTCCCCGGGCATGGTAGTGTTTCGCGTCTTTGGGATCGAGCCGGATGGCTTCGTTGTAATCCGCCAGCGCCTTATCGTAGTCACTTTTGCCATAATAGTACACGTGGCCGCGTAAGGCGTAGGTGGATGCATCCTTCATGTTGAGCCGGATAGCTTCGTTGCAATTTGCCAGCGCCTTATCGTATTCGCGCGTGGCGTAGTACACGTAACCGCGTCTGCCATAGATGGGAGCCTCCTTTATTCCGTGTTGAATGCACTTGTCGTAATCGGCAATGGCCTTCTCGTACTCCCCTCTGGCCTCGTAGCTCGCGGCTCGATCCACGTAGACTCGGATGAAATTGGGGTCAAGACGAAGCGACTCCGTAAAGTCCTGGATGGCTTTTTCATGGTCGCCCTTTTGCGCGTGGTACATCGTTCCGCGATCGGCGTGGATTTGGGCGGCGTCTCTGAAGGCATCTTTTGGACAGAGACGGAGCGCCTCGGCATAATCAGGGAGAGCCGCCGCGAATTTTCTCTGTGCCGCATAGCCGTTGGCCCGCCAAAGATAGGCATTGAAATTCTTCGGATCGAGGCGAAGGATAGCATCGTAATTCTCGACGGCTTTATCGTATGCACCCTGGCGAGCGTGGCAGAAGCCGCGACCGGCGTAGAGTTTAGTCTCGTTGGGAGCGAGCTGGATGGCCACATCGAGATCGGCGATGGCTTTGTCATACAAGCCCTGTTTTCCGTAGACCGTGGCACGGCACGAGTAAGCAGTCGCTTTCTTCGGATCGAGCCGGATGGCCTCGTTGAACGCATCGAGAGCCTTATCGAACTCGCCTTTGTTCAGCGCCTCCACTCCTCGCTGATAGGCTTCGTCGGCCGTCTCCGCTCGACACGGATCAGGCGTCGACAGAACAATTAGTAGCAAGGCAGAACAACGCACGTGAGTCATGACTGTGTCCTTGCACTTAAGTTAAAATGAACGGAGAAGAATAAGCGGGACATCGGTTGCGAAAAAGGGACACGGCGAACCGAGGAGAGCTTGACCGGTACGCTTCGATGGCCGTGCCTTCTGCGTAATCACGGCGGCTCTGAACCATCGAAATCAGTGTAGTAATTCACTGCCTCCGAGTCTGGGAACGAGATGACGAGATGCCCCGTCCCCCTCGTCATTCTTGAAACTTCTAATACGCTTCCAACTCGTTTCAGTTCCGTGTTTTTTTCCGTAACTCGTCAACGAGAGAACGAAGCTCACGCACCTCTTTCTCCAATTCCCAGACGCGGCGTTCGAGAACAGGATTATCGGGAAGGGGCCGAGTGACCATGACTGTCACTTTTTTGAAGAGCTTCGCTAAATGCTCGTGAATGCTCTTCTCAGCTTCTTCGAGTGTCATCCCCTTGACATTCACTCGACCGTAGCCGAGACCCAGGGCAACATTCCCGCTGGGCTCAACCTCGAAGACACGGTCGATCTCACCGACTTTCACAGTGCCGCCTACGCTGATGTGGAGGAGGTCTCCCGGCCGGATACGGTCAACTTTGCCGGCTTCCTCAGGAGCGGGCACCTTTTTCTCCGGCTCAAGCTGGGGTTGGCTCTTTCGCTGCGGAGTTTCCGGCTTCGCCTGGTCTCTTTTTGGCGCCGGTTGCTGCTCGGTCCCCGGCTTATCCACACCATCCCGATAAGTAAGCACGCCCGCCGTACCTCCGGCGGCAAGCAGCACCGTCATCAACAGCACAGCCGTGGCAATCTTGAGTTTGCTCAGGAACATATTTCGCAACACTCCTTCCGCCAGAGCAACGATGGGGGCGGAGATCGCTCCCGTTGTTGCAGCTTGACCCGCCGCGATCAGCGTCGCGGCCTTGATTGTTGAAGACGCCAGCGTTGCCGGCACGCTCGCCGATGCCGCATCGGGGAAAAGCCCCGCCGCCATCGAACCCGCCGAAATGCTCAAACCGCGGCGGAGCAGCTGCTTGGCGAGCAGCTCCCGGCCGCGCGCCAGCCGTCCCGCGACAGTCCCCTCCGGCCAACCGAGTCGCTCCGCCGCCTCGCGGCGCGTTCGTCCCTCCAACTCACACAACACGATGGCCAGCCGATATTTCTCCGGCAAACGGCTCAACGCCTCATCCAGAAGAAGCAATCGATCGTCGCGGATTTCTTCATTCTGAGCTTCAGGCCGCGCCATCGCCCTCTCCTTCTCTCGGCGGAGCGCGGCGGCTCGCTTGGCGTTCAGCGCCGTGCGCCGAGCCACGCCATGAAGCCAAGCGCCCAACTCCGTATGGGATGTCAACGAAGCGGCCTTGCGCACGAGGACGATGAAAGCGGCCTGGAATGCGTCCTCGGCATCGGCGGCGTTCCCCAAAATGCGGCGACAGACCCCCAGCACCATCGGACCGTGCCGTCTCACCAGCACCGCGAAAGCCGCCTCATCGCGCCGATGAAGGAACTGCCCCAAGAGCTGTCCGTCGGTTTGGCTCTCGGCATCGAGCCGGCTCGCCGCCCGTAGCAGTTCCGCCATCCCCCTGTTGACGCGCTCGTTCGCCACGTATTTCTCCACGTCAATCTTGGACCCAAACGTCCTTCCGTTTATAGTGGCTTGAGAAGACGGCAATTGATACAGAATTCTCCTTGAGATGTGGCGTCTACGGGGATCGTCTCATGGTTTCCTTCGTCTGCTCACATTGCGGTCGCAAGATCCAGGTTCCGGAGGGTCAGACCGGCCAGAAGGTGCAATGCTCCTGTGGGCAGATGGTCACCGTATCGATCAGCACCAATACGCCGGCGGCGGTGCGTCCGTCGGGGATGACATCCCCCGCCGCGCCTGGGGAAGAAACCACGGCCATGCCGGCTGCCGTTGAGCCGGAGAGCGGAACAGCCAGCGAATTCGAGACGGGAGACACCGGCGGAGTGAGAGTCGAGCCGGCGAAGGAGTTGTACGATTTCCTGTCGCCGCCGCAAGCACCGGGAGAGATGGGCTGGCTGGGACCGTACCGCGTCTTCAAAATACTTGGCGCAGGCGGCATGGGCGTCGTTTTTCAGGCTGAAGATCCGCTGCTGCGGCGGCCCGTGGCCCTCAAGGCGATGAAGCCGATCCTGGCGTCCAGTGAGTCGGCTCGCGCTCGCTTCCAGCGCGAGGCGATTGCGGCCGCCGCTATCAAGCATGATCACATCGTCACCATCTATCAGGTCGGCGAAGACCGCGGCGTACCCTTTCTGGCGATGGAGTTTCTGGAGGGCGAAGGGCTGGACGCCCGGCTGCGGCGCGAAGGCGCCTTGCTGGTCGCCGAGGTCGTGCGCATTGGACGAGAGGTCGCCGAGGGGCTGGCGGCGGCTCATCAGCGCGGCCTGATCCATCGCGACATCAAGCCGGCCAACATCTGGCTGGAGGGCGAACGGCGTCGCGTCAAGATCCTCGATTTCGGGCTGGCGAGGGCCATCGCCGGGGATGCTCATCTGACGCAATCAGGTATCATTCTCGGCACTCCCGCTTACATGGCGCCCGAACAGGTCCGCAGCGAAAAGATTGACCCGCGCTGCGATTTGTTCAGTCTCGGCTGCGTCCTCTACCAGCTGGCGACCGGACGCATGGCGTTTCAGGGCAAGGACACCATGAGCATGCTGATGGCGCTGGCGGTGGACATCCCGCCGCCTCCCCACGAGGTGCGCGCGGAGGTTCCGCCGCCCTTGTCGGAATTGATTCAGCAGCTTTTGACCAAGGACGTGAACAAACGGCCCGCCTCGGCCCAGGAGGTCATCGAGAGATTACGCCAGATCGAAGAGGGAAAGCCGAGCGAGGATCGCCCCATCCCCGTCGCGCGCCCCGCCGAGCCGCCAACCGTGCTGGAAGTCCTGCCCGCCGGCCGTAGCACGATCAAAAAGCCGACTCCCGCTCGCAAACGTCCTTCTCGGATGAACTGCTGCTGCCTCGCGGTCTTGCTTTTCTTCCTGGTGCCGGTCGGCGGAATTGTTCTTCTCAGCATGTCCTTCTGGCTTCCCAAACTCGCCAGGACGCATCATCCCGATCCAGAGCAAGCAACGGAGATGATCGAAAACTTCGTCGAGATGGCGAATGAATTTGTCGAACGGAAACGGCCGTGGTTTTCCTTGTTCAACGGCAAAGATCTCGAAGGGTGGGAAGTGGTGGGCGAGGGCAAATGGTCCGTCGTCGAAGGCACGATTCGGGCCGATGGCTCCGGCATTGGTTGGTTGGCCTCAAAGCAATCCTTCACCGACTTCGAGTTGGAGTTGGAATATCGTCTTCCCCCCAAGGGCAACAGCGGCGTCTTTCTGCGCGCCCGCAAGGATGCCCCGGTGGATGGCCAAGATTTCCTGGAAATTCAGCTGCAAGACGATGCCAGCTACCCCGACGCCCGCGTCAATACGCTCACTGGCGCCGTGGTAAACGAAGCAGCGCCGGATGCGAGGTGGAGTTTCATTCCTGCCGGTCAGTGGGCCAAACTCCGTATCCGGGCCGAGGGGCAACGGATCCGGGTCTGGATCAAGGACACTCTTTTGCTCGATCATCGAACGCATCGGCGGGAAAAATCGGGGTTGCTGGGCCTGCAAATGTATCGCACCAAGGCCGAGTTTAGCAACATCCGGGTTCGCGAGCTTTCCTCGCGCGTCAAAATATCCGATGGAGGCCAGGGTCCGAGGTCCAAGCCATGACTCCTCTCGCCGCAATCATCTACGACATCCTGCGCCGTCGTACTTCGTTGGACGATCCGCGCATCACTTACGCCGAATTGGCCGAGCAGATCCGCGACGCCGGCGACGAATTCGAATATGTGCATCATCGCAACCGCCAGCTGTACGCCGCCTTAACCGAGGTGGGCGCCGAGTGCCGGCGTCTGAAGCTGCCGCCGTTGCCCGCGCTGGTGGTGCGCGCCGACAGCGGCCGGCCCGGGGCGGCGTACTACGAAGGGAAGTGCGGAGGGACCGTTTATCGCGGCGAACGCATCGCCGCCTGGCGACGAGACCTTGAGGCGGTGAAAACAGCGAAGTATCCGAGGCGGCTCGGGTAGCACATCCGGATTGTCCGATACCCGTGATTTCATACAGTATTTGCGACCAGCCGTATCCAGGCTGGGTTTGAATCGTCTATTGACCGTGAATAGCGTCTTGGTGCATCGCCAACCTGAGAGCGTGTCAGAGAGTGTTATCTATGGCTCAGCATGGGGCGGCGGTTGTCGGGACCGGGTTCATTGGTCCCGTTCACCTCGAAGGACTGCGGCGAGCGGGCATCCCCATCCTCGGTATCCTCGGCTCGACGCCAGAGAAAAGCCGCCATGTCGCTGACCGCTTCGGCGTCCCAAGGGTCTACACCAACTACACGGAACTTCTCCGCGACTCCGACGTGACAGCCGTCCACATCGCTACGCCCAACCGATTACATTTCGAACAAGCATCCGCGGCGCTCCAGGCCGGCAAGCACGTCCTCTGTGAGAAACCGCTGGCGCTGACCTCGGCAGAGACAACCGAACTCGTCCGCCGCTCCCACGACTGCGGTCGAGCCGCCGGGGTATGCTACAACATCCGCTTCTACCCGCTTTGCCTGGAGATGGCGGAGCGGGCGCGAGAAGGCACGCTCGGCGTGATCTGGCATATCGCCGGGAGCTACACCCAGGACTGGCTGTTCCACCCGACGGACTTCAACTGGCGAGTGTCCGCGGCGGAGGGTGGGGCGCTGAGGGCCGTCGCCGACATAGGCACCCACTGGCTCGACCTCGCCCAGGCCGTGACCGGATTGGAAGTCGAGGCTGTTTGCGCCGACCTCCAGACTGTCTACCCCGAGCGCCGGCGGCCGACGGGCGGTGTCGAGACATTCTCCGGCAAGCGTGGAGTTGCCGCGGCGATGGAACCGATGGCCGTGGACACCGAGGATGCCGGGGCGATCCTCCTCCGATTCCGCGGCGGGGCGAGGGGCGTTGTCTGGGTGTCGCAGGTGACAGCCGGACGGAAGAATTGCCTGCGGCTGGAACTCGCCGGTTCGAAGGAGTCGTGGGCCTGGGACAGCGAGTCGCCAAACTCCCTGTGGGTCGGGCACCGCGACCGGCCGAATGAACTACTGGTTCGCGATCCGGCCCTGTTGTCGGCATCGGCTCGCCGCCACACGGACTACCCGGGCGGCCACAACGAGGGCTTCCCGGACACGTTCAAGCAGTTGTTCCGTGCATTCTACACCTACATCGACGCCGGAGATTTTCATGCTCCGGCCCCGTTTCCGACATTCGCCGATGGGCACCGCGAGGTGCTGTTGTGTGAGGCCGTATTGCGGTCGGCGCGCGAACGGCGCTGGGTTGATGTCGAGGAGGGACACGTATGAAACTCGGATTCGTCAGCGCGATCCTGCCGGACTGGCCGCTCGACCAGGTACTCAAACTCGCGGCCGATCTTGGGTACGAGTGCGTCGAACTCATGTGCTGGCCGGTCGGCCGGGCCGATCGCCGGTACGCCGGTGTCACGCATTTAGACGCGACCGACTTTACCGACGCCGCAGCCGATGCCGTCCGCCGGCTTGCGGCTGACTTCGGTGTGTCCGTCAGCGGTCTTGGGTACTACCCAAATCCGCTGGCCTCCGACCCGGTTGAAGCGGCGAAATCCGTCGAACACCTCCGCAAAGTAATCCGGGCGGCCGCTTTGCTCGGTGTCAATCAGGTCAACACTTTTGTTGGTCGGGATCCGGCGAAGTCGGTCGATGCGAACTGGCCGCGATTCCTCTCGACCTGGCAGCCCCTCGCCGCTTATGCCGCGGAACAAGGGGTGCGGATCGGTATCGAGAACTGCCCGATGCTGTTCACCGCCGATGAGTGGCCGGGAGGCAAGAACCTGGCTGTGTCGCCGGCAATCTGGCGGCGGATGTTTGCCGACATCCCGAATCCGAACTTCGGCCTCAACTACGATCCCTCGCACTTGGTCTGGCAAGGCATGGACTACCTTCGCCCACTCCGCGAGTTCCGAGACCGGATCTTCCATGTCCATGCGAAGGACGCGAAGATGGAGCGGGATCGGCTCGACGATGTGGGTATCCTGGCCGCCCCCTTGCAGTACCACACGCCGAAGTTGCCGGGACTGGGCGAGGTTGACTGGGGCAAGTTCTTCACCGTCCTTGGCGACATCGGCTACCGCGGGCCGGTGTGCGTCGAAGTCGAGGATCGAGACTACGAGGGATCCCCAGAGCGGCGGCGGGAAGCGCTCGCCCAGAGCCTGACGTACCTGCGGAACTGCCTGCCAGCCGGGGAGCGTGTAGGATGAGCGACGATCTGTACGCCGGCGTCGATCTCGGCGGCACAACGATCACCGCGGGCATCGCGACCGCGGACGGGCGCCTCGTCGCCTCGCGGACAATCCCGACCAACTCAAGTGCCTGTTGGGGCACGGTCTCCCGACCGTGCCCCCGTCGCTGACCTCCCCTGTTGGGGCACGGTCTCCCGACCGTGCCCCCGTCGCTGACCGCAGGTCTCCCGCGTTCCGCGGAGACCTGCGGTCAGCGGACTGGCACGGTCTGGAGACCGTGCCAGACCCCCCTGTTGGGGCACGGTCTCCGGACCGTGCCCCCGTCGCCGACCGTAGGTCTCCCGCGTTCCGTGGAGACCTGCGGTCAGCGGACTGGCACGGTCCGGAGACCGTGCCAGACCCCCCTGTTGGGGCACGGTCTCCGGACCGTGCCCCCGTCGCCGACCGTAGGTCTCCCGCGTTCCGCGGAGACCTGCGGTCAGCGGACTGGCACGGTCTGGAGACCGTGCCAGAACAGAGATTTCCCTCGCGTCTAGTTTGTGTGCTTCCCGTCCTCCTGGAGATTCTCGCTGTGAATTATACCTACCCTGATGTGGCGAAAATGATCGACCACTCGCTTCTCAATCCGACACTCACAACGGACGACCTGGAGGCTGGGTGTCGGCTGGCCGTCGCCTACGACGTGGCGAGCGTGTGCATCATGCCATTTTATTTGGCTCGTTGCGCCGAATTGCTCGCCGGAAGTACCGTCCTGCCGAGTACGACGATCGGGTTCCCTCATGGTGGGCACGCGACCGCCATCAAGAGGGCCGAAGCCGAGCGAGCAATCGCGGACGGAGGCCAGGAACTCGATCTGGTAGCGAACATCTCGCAGGTGCTTAGCGGCAACTGGAAGTACGTCCGAGAGGATATCCGGGTGGTGATCGACGTGGCCCACGCGGCCGGCCGGAAGGTGAAGGTGATCTTCGAGAATGCCTATCTCAAAGACGAGCACAAGATCCGGTTGTGCGAATTGTGCAGCGATCTACGAGCTGACTGGGTGAAGACCTCGACCGGATACGCTCCGGGCGGGGCCACGCACGAGGACTTGCGGCTGATGCGGAAGCACTCGGCCCCGCACGTGCAGGTCAAGGCGGCCGGCGGGGTACGCGATCTCGACGCGCTACTGGCGGTTCGCGACCTCGGCGTCAGCCGGTGCGGTGCGAGCCGGACCAAGGACATGCTCGACGAAGCTCGTCGGCGGCTTGGGCTGCCACCGATCCAGGTCGCCGCCTCGGCGAACTCGGGTGGGTACTAACAGGGCGAAAGCGGCCGGACCACGGTCGGTGATGAGATAGCAGCGGATGCCCTCAGGCGGCGCCCATCCGCAAAATAGGCTCCTGTCTAAATTGTTAAAAAATAGGAACGAAAAGAACGGGCAGAATTCGATGGAAAGCCTGTCTCCTTGGAGATAGGATAATCTCTGAGCCGATTCCTTCCGGAGATCGTCGAAGACTCTCCCCCAAACGAGCCGTTAGGCTCGCCTGCCCGTTGTGCCACGGCCGAAGCGTCGAGGGCGACATGGTGCCTTGCTATCGCCGGCTGAGGATTGCAGCCGCCATCCTCTGTTGCACTTTCGCCGCAACTTCCTCCCTGCACGGCCAGGATCCGTCCCCAGATGTCGGCCACGCCGTCGAGTGGAAAACATTTCAAAGGACCGTGCAGCCGTTTCTCGCCAAGCACTGTTTCGCCTGCCATACGGACAAAAAGCGTGGAGGCGTTCGCCTCGATCAATTCCAGGATGAGCGCGCGTTGGCGAAAGGGACGCCGACTATCGAGAAAATGGAGGATGTGCTTCGCAATCGCGCCATGCCTCCCAAGAAACGCCCCCAACCCAAGGACGGCGAGATCGAACCGGTCCTCGCCTGGGCGGACGCATTTCTCGCCCGCATCGATCTGCAGACGCCGGCCGCCGCCAACCGCGCGGTGATTCGGCGTTTGAATCGGGCCGAGTACAACAACACGGTGCGCGATCTTTTGGGAGTGAATTTCCAGCCGGCGGACGACTTCCCGCCGGATGTTCCGGGCAATGGGTTTGATAATAGCTCTGGCACGCTCTCGGTCTCGCCCCTGCTCGTGGAAAAATACTTAACGGCGGCCGAGAAAGTGGCGCGGACCGCCGTTTTCGGCGCCGAGCGGATGAAGCCGGAGCGCGTGGCCCATCAGCCCTGGTTTGCCGCCGACGCCTTCTCGAAAAACAAAGCGGTTCAGTTCGATTACGACGAAACCGGCATGAGTTTGCCCAACGCCCTGCACGTCACGCAGCGGTTCGCCGTCGATGGCGAGTACAGACTGCGGGCCCTCTTGCGCGGCGTTCGGCCGGTCGGCTCGAACCCGGTGGAGCTGGGTTTCTGGATCGACGGCAAGCTGATGCACGAGACCAAGGTTCCCGTGCCCACGAAACGAGAAAATGGACGCGCCCCGGGGGAAATGAATGGCCTGTGGGCCGAGTTTCGCACGCCCATCCAGGCCGGCGAACATTGGCTGGCGGTCACCATCTTTCGCATGTACGAAGGGTTGCCGCCCGCCTACAAGGGGCCGAAACCGGCGAAAACTCCTTTCGGCATCACCAAGGCCACGGACGCCTTTTTCGTCATGTATCTCGATGTCGTCGGGCCTTACCAACAGCCCAAGGGACCGTCGAATGCGTCGCTCCAGAAAATCTTCGGCAATCACTTTGACGGACCGCGCGATGTCTCGGGCGCGCGGAAAATCTTGGCAAGGCTCGCGCGCCGGGCTTATCGGCGGCCCGTGACGGACAAGGAAATCGAGGATCTCGTCCAGTTCGCTGCGATGGCGCAGAAGGACGGCGGTTCTTTTGAAGAAGGTCTGTGCCTGGCCGTTCAGCGAATGCTCGTCTCGCCGAATTTTTTGTTTCGGGTCGAAGCTTCCAGCAGTCACAGCGAGCATGAGCTGGCCACGCGCCTGTCCTATTTTCTGTGGAGCAGCATGCCGGACGACGAGCTGCTGCGCTGCGCCGAGGAGGGCAAGCTGCATCAGCCCGAAGTGTTGGAAGCACAAGTCCGGCGGATGCTGAAAGACCCGAAGGCGTCCGCGCTGGTGGAGAACTTCGGCGGTCAATGGCTTCGCACGCAGGCCCTCGATTCCCACATCCCCGACCGCACGAAATTTCTCGATTTCACCGAATACACGCGCATGTCGATGAAGAAAGAAACGGCGCTATTCTTCGAGCACGTCCTGCGCGAGGACCGTCCGATTTTGGATTTCATCGATGGCAATTACACGTTTCTGAACCAACGACTGGCGGAGTTCTACGGCATTGCCGGCGTCAAGGGACACGAGTTCCGCAAGGTCGATTTGACGGGCACACGGCGCGGCGGCGTCTTGACCCAGGCCAGTGTTTTGACCGTCTCGTCTTATCCCAATCGCACGTCCCCGGTGTTGCGCGGCAAGTGGATTCTCGAAAACATCCTCAATGCTCCGCCGCCGCCGCCGCCCCCGAACGTGCCGAGCCTCGATGAACGCGCCGTGGGCAAATCCGCATCCCTGCGCGAACAGCTGGAAAAGCACCGGGCCAACGCGACCTGTGCCTCTTGCCACGCGCGCATGGATCCGTTAGGCTTCGCCTTCGAGCATTTTGATGCCATCGGAAAATGGCGCGAGAAAGACGGTTCATTCCCCATCGAGACTGCGGGGACAATGCCCGACGGACGATCGTTCAAGGATCATGCACAGCTGCGAGCGCTCCTGAAAGCCGATGCGAGCGCATTTACCGAATGTCTGACCGCCAAGTTGCTCACGTATGCTCTGGGGCGGGGCCTGGAGCGTCGAGACAAGGAAGCCGTGAAAGCCATCGCCCAGCGCGTGAGCCGAGAGGGGTATCGGTTCTCCAGCTTGGTATTGGGAATCGTTCAAAGCGCGCCGTTCCAAATGCGAAAAGAAAGGCGAGCCGCGCCATGATCGTTACCGGAAAACACCTGTCGCGCCGGAGTTTTTTGCGGGGTGCCGGCGCGCTCATTGGTCTGCCGCTTTTGGA
This sequence comes from Gemmataceae bacterium, assembly GCA_035653735.1. Lineage (GTDB taxonomy): Bacteria > Planctomycetota > Planctomycetia > Gemmatales > Gemmataceae > JAJPHU01. The sequence goes on along the minus strand of DASRBG010000111.1, from coordinate 18,884 downwards.
TGCGATGGTGCCGGCCCTGGCGTGGACGAAACCGGCGCAGCGCCGGCCGCCTCTGCGCCTGGGGTTCGTGTATGTCCCCAACGGCATGGTCATGGCGAATTGGAAGCCGGCCATGCAGGGGACGAACTTCGCGTTCACTCCCATCCTCAAACCGATGGAGCCGTACCGCGAGCACACGCTGGTCGTGTCCGGCCTCATGGACCACAACGCGAACGCTCTGGGCGACGGCGGCGGCGACCATGCCCGCGCCTCGGCCAGCTTCTTGACGGGCGCCCATCCCCGCGAGTCCGGCTCCGATATTTACGCGGGTGTTTCCGCCGATCAGATCGCGGCGCGGGCGCTGGGCCATGAGACGCGCCTGCCTTCGTTGGAATTGGGGCTTGAGGACACGCGCATCGTGGGCCAGTGCGATGGCAATTACAGTTGCGCCTACACCAGCACCATCAGCTGGCGCACGCCAACAACGCCCTTGCCCCCCATGCCCAATCCCCGGCACCTCTTTGAGCGCCTCTTCGGCGACGGCGATCCGGGTGGAGATCCCCATGCCGCTGCCCGGCGGGCACGCTATCGGCAAAGCATTCTCGATGGCGTCATCGAGGAAACCCGCCGCCTGCAATCGAGCGTCGGCGACGCGGATCGGCGCAAGATTGACGAATACCTGACATCGATTCGGGAAGTGGAACGAAGCATCCAAAAAGCGCAGCGCGAGCGCCCCGAACAGGGGCCGGCCATCGATCGCCCGCCGGGGATTCCCGCCGATCACGCCGAGCACGCTCGCTTGATGTTCGAGCTGCTGGCTCTGGCATTTCAATCCGATTCAACGCGCATCGCCACTATGATGATCGGCCGCGAGTCGAGCATTCGCAGCTACGACAACATCGGCATCCCCGAAGCCCACCATCAGCTGTCTCATCATCGCAACGACCCGGCCAACCTCGCCAAGCTGACCAAGATCCAAACCTACCACCTGAAGCTGTTCGCCCAATTCATCGCCAAGCTCCAAGCCACGAGCGACGGCGACGGAACCCTGCTCGATCATTCGCTGATCCTGTACGGGGCCGGCATCGCCGATAGCAATCGCCACACGCATGAAAATCTGCCGATTTTACTCGCCGGCAAAGGCAACGGCAGCGTGAAGACGGGCCGGCACATCGACCAGGGGAAAAATACTCCCGTTGCGAATCTTCTCTTGGCGATGTTGGACCGCGTGAACGTGCGGCCCGAACGTCTCGGCGACAGCACCGGCGTGTTGGAGATTTGATGCCGATTGCCCGCGCGCTTTCAACTTGCCAACATCCACTCATTCCGTAATCGCTGCCGCGGGCCGGGCGGAAATTGACGTGAGAATCGCAACGCGATCCGCCGCCCGTGCCGAACGCCCCCGATCCACCCCCGTGCCACCCCGCTCTCCTGGCATATCATCGCCACGCGGTTCAGGAACGCGCTTGTCACTTTTCCCTTGCGAACGGAGGGATGCCCGCGAGCAATGCGAATCTCGAAGACATAGCGGGGCTGAAAGAAGGACCAGATCAGCCAGGCAGCGACACCAATCACCAGGAATTTGATGATCCACTCGCCCATGCCCGGAACGCCCCCACGCCGAGATGCCGGACAATCGCTTCACTGCCTGGTTCGCCCCCGTTGCTTCTGTGAAGTCGCTTCTCTATTTCTCCGGTCAGTTGGCAGAAGCCGATGCTGGCGCCGGGGGTGTGGCGATCGGTTCAATGCGGATGACGTGGTTCATGTTCACGATGTCCACCGTCAAGGCCATCCCTGGGTGTTCGGGATCGGGATAACCAATCGCCACGAACCCGATGGTAGTGATGACAAGATCGGGATGCCGAACGTCGTAGATGGTGCCTCCCGTGACATGCAGACGGAATGGGACAAAAGGCTTTTGCTGAAGAAGACGAAGCAATTCAGTGGGGAACACAGACCAAACTCCTTCCTGCTGGGGGCAAAAGGATTTTACCCAGCAGCATGAGGAATTGGAATAGCACGGACGAAGGCCGCTTGCGGCTTCGCGATGAACGCCAAGCCGCAAACGGCCCCGAAGGATCGCACTCGCCGCGCTGTTACTGGTTTTGCTCCATCTCGCGGAGACGCTCCTCCAATTGCTCGATGCGCTCTTGCAAGCGCTCGTAACGGCGGTCGCGGGCGCCGTAGCGCGAGCCGCCCTCCAGGCGAATGTTACGCACCATCTGCCGGCTGCCGCGCAGGACTTCCAACGTCGTCTCCTGGCCGGCGCCGATGCGCTGCAACGCCTGACGCAGCTCTTGTCTCGTCGTGACGTTGCGATCGTTCACGCGGATGATGATGTCGCCGCGGCGCAGGCCGGCCTCGGCGGCGGGCGATTCAGGCTCGACGGCCATCACCTCGACGCCCTCGTCGGCCGAGCCGCCTTGCCGGCTATCGGCTTGCCGCCGCCAATCGCGCACCTGCGCGCCCAGCGTGGTTCCGGAGGGAGTCCGGCCATATTGGCCCGCACGCTGCGCTTGCTGGACGCGCTCCTCCAGCTGTTCGAGCCGCCGTTGCAGCCGTTGGAAGTCGCGCGATTGCTCGGCCGATTCGCCGCGGGCCTGACCGTACTGGCCCTGCCGCTCCGCTTCTTGCACACGCGATTCCAGCCGGCGGAAGCGCTGTTGCAGGCGCTGCAACGTCGCATCATCGCCGTTGCCCTCGCCGTTGGCCCGGCCGTAGCGAGGTGTATTCTCGCGATCTTCTTCTTCGTCGCCGCGCGCCATGCGAGGCATGATGCGCAGGGTCTGAGAGCGTCCATCGCGCTCCACGCGAATGCTCAGACGCTCGCCTTGCCGCAGCCGGGCGACGGCGTTGGCCAGGTCGCGGAGGTCCTCGATGGAGCGCTGACCCAGGCGCCGGATGACGTCGCCTTCCTGGAAGCCAGCCCGCTCCGCCGGGCTGTTGGGCACCACTTCCCGAACCGTGACCTCTTCCTCTTGGCCATCGCGCGAAGTCTCCACGACCAGGCCAAAGAGGTTGCGCAGGTTACGCTGGACGCGCTGGTCCTGGCTGTCTGCCCGCGCGGACGAGCCAGCCCAGGTCAGGCCCACGAGGGCCGCCGTCATGATGAGACGTTTCAACATATGCTGCTCTCCTTTGCAGAAAACAACGTGGATCGGCCGACCGGGTTCCTCGCCCGGCTCCAGACCTTCCACGGTCGTGCTTTGGGCAGTCTCTTCATCCATTCACTGATGGAGGCGCTCGATACGATAAAGTGGGCGTTTGCTCATCCCGTTCCGTGGGTGCAACGCATTGGGGCCGTGCGGATCGAAGAACTCAACCAGAAAAAAGACACGGCTCACATTTCGGGAAGACTCGGTTGTCCTTCCAACCACGGAGCATTATAGACCCGATCGCGGCGAAGGCAACTGTCTCGCCGACAAAGCCGAGCCGCGCACAGCGCAAGTCCGAGCCTCGCCGTTGTGGCGTGGCCTCCCGACTCGTTGTGGCGGGGTCTCCGGACCCCGCCACGATCCGCGACCCACCCGTTGTGGCGGGGTCTCCGGACCCCGCCACGATCCGCGACCGAAGGTCTCCGCTCCGGCGCCACGATCCGCGACCGAAGGTCTCCGCCCCGTTGTGGCGGGGTCTCCGGACCCCGCCACGATCCGCGACCGAAGGTCTCCGCCCCGTTGTGGCGGGGTCTCCGGACCCCGCCACGATCCGCGACCGAAGGTCTCCGCTCCGGCACAGTTTTGGAGACCTTCGGTCAAAGCCAGTGGCCCGGTCCGGAGACCGGCCCACAACGCGGGAGTTTCCCGCGTCGCGCGGCGAGCGGGGTCGCGTAAGCGCCCCGAGTACATCTCTCGGGGCGCTTACGCAACCCCGCTCGCCGCGCGCTACGGGATGGTGAGAGCGCATTTGCTTTCGCGATGAAAAAGACCTATTGTTGTGCTGAACCCTCGTGGTGTCGCCCTCTCCGCGCGAGCCGGTTCCCTCTCCCCAGCATCAAGGAGGCTTTCATGCGCCATCCTACTTCACCGCGGAGCGGCTCGGCTGCTACCGAATTGGCCCTGCTGCTGCCGACTCTCGGCCTGGTTTTCTTATTCACCGTCGATTTCGCTCGCTTGTACTACCACTACTCCATCGTCACGAACTGCGCCCGCAACGGCGCTCTGTACGGCAGCGATCCCACGGCCGCGGCGGAATCGCCCTATTCCGATCTCACCTCCGCCGCCTTGGCCGACGCTGGCGATCTCAGCCCTCAACCCACGGTGACATCGACCAACGGCACGGACAGCAGCGGCAACGCGTATGTCCAGGTGACGGTGACGTATCCCTTCACGACCATCAGCAACTATCCCGGTTTGTCCAATCCAATCAACTTGACGCGCACCGTACAGATGCGCGTCGCCCCGGCCACACCGAACTGACACGAGGAGAACATGGCCCGTCGCTTTGTCCATTCGCGCCGATCCGGATTTGCCGCCACGGAATCAGTCTTGGTCTTGCCGATTTTGCTGTCCATCATTTTCAGCACCGTGATAGGCGGCTACGGCATCTTCCGCTATCAACAGATCGCCATGTTGGCCCGCGAAGGCGCCCGCTACGCCTCGGTGCATGGCGGCCTGTATCAGCAAGAAACCGGCAACGCCGCCGCCACTGCGTCGGACGTGTACAACAATGCCATCGCCCCGATGGCCACCAACCTCGACATGACCCAGCTGTCCTATACCGTCACCTGGAACTCCAACAACATGCCCTACCACATCAGCAGCGATTACGAAACGCCGACGGGCAATACGGTGACGGTGACGGTCAGCTACAACTGGATTCCAGAGCTTTATCTGGTGGGGCCTATCACGTTAAGCAGCACCTCGACAATGCCGATGTCGTACTGAGCTTTTGCGCCGGAGAGTTGCCCATGCGGTCCTCCCCCGTACGCTCGAATTCCTTTCGCAACAGCAGCGTGATGCCGTTGACACTCCTATCGCTGTCGCTTTTGGTGAGCATGGTCGCGCTGGTCGTGGATGGGGGCACTCTGATAGAAGATCGGCGTCACGTGCAGGCGGCAGCCGACACCGCGGCGCTGGCCGCCGCCGCCGATCTGTTCACCAACTACAACACCAATCATGGGACCGACCCCAGCGGCACCGCCAAGGCCAGCGCCCTGTCCACTGCCGCCGCCAACGGCTTCAACCATGACGGAGTGCAATCGACCGTTACCGTCAGTGTTTCTCCCTCGGCCTATCAATCCGGACCCAACGCCGGCAAAAAGTTGCCGGCCGGCTACGTCGAGGTGAACCTCCAGTACAACGCCGACCGGCTATTCAGTGGTATGTTCGGTTCGGGCACGATTCCCGTTCGTGCTCGCGCCGTTGCTCGCGGCATCTGGGGAGCTGATAGCAACGGCGTCATTTTGCTCAGTCTTAAGGCCTCGGGCGCTCTTTCCGACAGCAGCAGCAGTCCCCTTCTCATCAGCGGGGGATTGGAGGTCAATTCCAAGTCATCCACCGCGATCAGCATAACAAGCCTCGGCACCGTGACCGCTTCGCAGTTCAATCTCAATCAGGCGGCCGGATCGCTGGGCGGTTCCCTTTTGTCTCATCTTTCGGGGCTGAGCGGAGCGTCACCCACTGTTAATTACGGCTCGCCCGCACCCGATCCGCTCCGCAACTTGGCCGAACCCGATCCGGTCGCGCTCGGTTTAACTCAACAGGGGACGAACCTTCATATTAGCTCCGGCACCAAGGACCTGTATCCCGGAATATACAAGGGCGGCATTACCGTAAGCGGCGGAGCAACCGCCATCCTCCACGCCAACAGTGACGGCACGCCGGGAATCTATTATTTGCAAGGCGGCGGGTTGACCATCTCCGGACCATCCACCATGAAAATGGCGACGGGCGAAACGGCCGGGGTCATGATTTACAACGACTGGAGCAGCAGCGCCAACGCCATTGTCTTGTCCGGCAGCGGCACTCTGACAATCAATCCGCCGGCAAGCGGATTGTACGAGGGGATCAGTATCTTCCAGAAACGCGGCACGCTCACCTCGGCCGCTCCGACCCTCACCTTATCCGGCTCGGGCACCATGAACATCACGGGAACGATTTACGCCGCCTACGCGAAGGTCTCCATGAGCGGCTCGTCGGGCACCAACGTTATGGGCGGCCAGCTAATCGCCGACCGCTTGACGCTCACCGGCAGCGCTACCATCTCCATCAATCCCGGCACCAATCCGATCGCCAACACGCGCAAGCTCGGCCTGGTGGAGTGATGGCGAGCGGGGTTGCGTAAGCGCCCCGAGGGAATTCTCGGGGCGCTTACGCAACCCCGCTCGCTCTCGGGGCGCTTACGCAACCCCGCTCGCCTTATCGAACCAAACCGCGCTGCCGCAGGTAGGTAAGCACCAGGCGATCGAACGGCACCTGATTGCTGGTGAACAGGCAGGTCACGCCGCGGCGCGTGCAAAAGTCGTGCAAAGCGGCGCGATAGGCGGCCAGGTTTTCTTGGTAGCGGCGCAAGAGCGGGCCATTGACGGTGATCTCGGCCAAATCGCCGTCTTCGACATCGACCAGCTGCAAATCGCCGGTAATCTCCGGCTCGATCTCCTCTTGCGACAAAATCTGAATGACGTACACATCCATTTGCCGCGCCACGAGATAACGCAGCGCTTCCTCGTAGCCGCCCTTGTCCATGAAATCGCTGAGGACGACGACGATCCCTTTGCCGCTCGACTTGATGCTGAAACTCCGCAGCGACTGCGCCAGATCGCTCGGCCCCGCCGCTTCAATTTTCGTAAGAAAATCGAGCAGCCGCCACAAACTGCGCCGGCCCCGCAACGGCGGCATGGTCTGAGTCAACCGTTCGTTGAATGCTTCAACAACAACACGATCGAGATTGACCAGGCCAATGAACCCCAGCGCCGCCGCGATCTGTTTGGCATAGTGCAATTTCGTCGGCGTGCCGAAATCCATCGACAGGCTGTTGTCCAGCAGAACGTAAAAATGCAAATCCTCCTCTTCCATGAACAAGCGCAGGAAGAGGCGGTCGAGGCGAGCGTACAAGTTCCAGTCGAGAAAGCGTAGATCATCGCCGACGACGTAATTGCGATAGTCGGCGAACTCGACGCTCTGTCCCTTGCGTTTGCTGCGCCGCTCGCCCTTGAGCCGGCCAAGAAAAATCTTGCGCGATACCAGCTCCAGTTGTTCGAGCCGAGCAAGGAATTGGGGTTCGAGCAGAGGCGGCGCGGCATCGGGCATAAAACGTCAGCTCCGGGGATCAACAATCAGCGTGAAATCGGGCAAGAGCTTGGTCGTGTAGGTTTCGCCCGGGCCAAACTCCAGCACACGCCAGCGGCGGCCATAGCGACGCCGCACTTGCAAGCGAAACTGTTCAGAACCATCGCGTGTATCAAACAGCCAGTATTCCTTGATCGACGGTACTTGCAGATACAATTCGACGTTGCGGACGAGATCCTTGTCGGGATTGTCGGGGGATAGAACTTCGACCACGAGAATCGGGCTGACATCCTGCCAGCGAACGGAATCCCAGGAAGCATCCAACGGAAAATCACGATACGCTGCCACATCCGGTTCCGGAGCAGTCACGCGCCGGCGCCGAGGAAGGAAGACACGCGCTTTGTTCGAGGTATAGTTGATGATGTTCGGATGATAATGAGCGTAGAGTTTGAGTTTAAAATAAATCCACTCCTCTACCCGATCTTCCGGCAGGTTTGGTAGTGGCGACACGTAGAGCTTCCCTTCAATGAGTTCATACTTGTAGCCGCCGACGTAATCGCCGGCCATGAACTCTTCCAAGGTCATCGGCCGGCCGTGATCTGCCGGCCCAAGTTTCTTTAGTGCGGTGGACATTGTAGCTTCCTCAGTCCCGTTTACATCCGGGCAGTCGCGCCGTTGCGAGACGAATTATAATCGAGAGCCGCATCCTTCCCCAAGATCGTTGTCCGCTACCCTTCCTCCTGGTATAGTACACTCCGTCGATGGAGTAGGTAGCGCCGACCGGAAAGCATCTCACCCAGGAAAAATCAGCTGACTAGAGAACGCACGAATGAAGGACAACCGCTGTCCCAATTGTGGAACAACTCTGCGCAGGAAGGATCGAAAAACGGGACTGTGTCCATCGTGCCGAACGCGAAAGACCCGAACGCCCTCCCCTCTTCCCGAGCCGTCCGCGCCGGTTTCGGTTTCTCCCGCTATTTCGTGGGGTGGGAAAGATTGGCTGATTGCGGCACTACTTGTGACGATTCCTTTCCTTGTGCTCAGCCCCTTGCTCCGCTGCGATTTCATCAATCTCGACGATCCCGAGTACATTACCGCAAACCCCCAGGTCCAAGCAGGTCTGAGCAAGGATGGATTCCTTTGGGCGTGGACCACGTTTCTGTCCTCAAACTGGCACCCCCTGACTTGGCTGTCGTTGATGGTGGATTCCCAACTCTTCGGGACGCGGCCGTGGGGCTATCATTTGACCAACCTGCTCTTACACCTGGCCAGCACCGTGGTGCTGTTCGTCTGGCTGCGCGGCGCGACCGGGGTTCGAGGCGCGAGCGCTCTCGTCGCAGCCCTTTTCGCGGTGCATCCGCTTCACGTCGAATCGGTGGCCTGGGTAACGGAGCGCAAGGACGTGCTAAGCACGCTGTTTGGCATGCTGGCGCTCGTCGCTTATACCCGTTACGCTCGGTCGGGCAGCCTGTCCCGCTATCTGCTGGTGGTGGCTTTCTTGGCTCTCAGTCTTCTGGCCAAGCCCATGCTCGTAACGCTTCCTTTTTTGTTCTTGCTGCTGGATTATTGGCCTCTGCGCCGCTGGCCGGCTCAGGCATCTGCCCGCCGGCTGCTGCTTGAGAAAGTGCCCCTGCTGGTTCTCGTGCTTTTTTCCTGCGTGATGACTCTCATAGCCCAGCATCGCGGTGGTGCGGTCAATTCCCTGAAATTGACGCCCTTGTCCGAGCGCTTGGCCAATAGCTCGCTCGCTTACGTGCAGTATCTCGGGCAGACGATTGCGCCTTTGAACCTCGCCGTCTTTTACCCTTTTCCGCATGGCCGGGTGAGCTTCCCTCTAGCGCTGGCGGCGGGACTGCTGCTTGCGTGTTTAACTTGGCTTGCCTGGAGGGAGAGAAAATCCCGCCCCTACTTCCTGGTGGGCTGGCTGTGGTATCTGGGGACGATGGTGCCCGTAATTGGCGTCGTCCAGGTCGGCGGACAGGCGCATGCCGATCGCTACACATATTTCCCCCTGATTGGTATCTTTCTCCTCGTCGTCTGGGGATTGGCCGATCTGAGCCGTCATCTTCATAAGGAGCGCCTTGGGGCCTGGCTGGCCGGGGCGGGGTTGGCCCTGCTGATGTTGTTGAGCTGGCATCAAGCGTCCTTGTGGAGTGATAGCGTTACGTTGTGGACGCATGCCATCGAGGCGACCGAGAACAACTGGATGGCCTACAAACTTTTGGATGATGCGTATGCCAAGCAGGGACGACGGGACAAGGCCGAGCGATTTTTTCGCGAAAGAGTCCGAAGCAATCCGGCCGATGCCGGCGCTCAGAACGCGCTGGGACAAGTGCTGAGCGATCGCGGCAACATCGAGGAAGCGCATCGGCATTTTCAGGAAGCGCTGCGTCTGGGCCCCGAAAATTCCCTGGTCCATTACAACTTGGGACAAATCTTATTGCGAGAGAAGCGGCCGGCCGAAGCCGCGAAGTACCTCCGTGCTTACTTGAAGGAAGATCCAAACTCCGGGCAGGGACACAACCTTCTCGGGCTTGCTCTGATGGACATGGGACAGCCCGAAGAGGCGGCGAACCATTTCGAGCAGGCGCTTCAGCTCGCCCCGGAGTTCGCAGGTCTGTCGGGCCAGACTCCCGATTCCGCTCCCGTGCTTTATAACCTGGGCGGCGCGCTCCAGACCCAGGGGAAATGGCTCGAAGCCGCCGACTGTTTTGAGCGGACGGTTGCCCTACGGCCCCAAAGCAGCAAATACCATCGCGCCCTCGCCTACGCGCTGGAACACCTGGGGCGACCACAAGAATCCCAGAAGGAATATCGAGAATCGCTGCGCCTGGATGCCAATTGGCCGCTCGCCGCCGCACAAACGGCCTGGGTGCTGGCCACGCACCCGGACGCCCGGCAGCGCAACGGCGGCCAAGCCCTCGATTATGCTCTCCAGGCTTATCAAGCCGCCGGTGCCGGCGACCCGCGGATTTTAGATGCCTTGGCAGCGGCCTACGCGGAAACGGGGCAGTTCGAGGAAGCCGCCCGCACCGCGAAACAGGCGGCCGAGCAGGCGGACAAGATCAGTCAACGGGAGCTAGCGCAGGACATTCGCAATCGGCTCAACCTGTATACCGACAAGAAAAGCTACCACGCGAGTCCCTAACTGTTAAACAACGTCGAGCGCGTTCCCCACCGATCCTGATAAACGAGATCATCCAGCCGCATGCGCTCCTTCCAGCCGACTTCCTCCAGCATGGGCCGAGCGCGAAATTCAATGGGATAACCCACGCACAAATAAGCGACCAACTCGACTCCCGCCGGCAGTTGCAGGATGCTCTCGACGGCTTGCGGGTCGAGGATGCTCACCCAGCCAATTCCCACGCCCTCGGCACGAGCCGCCAGCCAGATGTTCTCGATGGCGAGGCACGTGCTGTAAAGATCGGTCTGGGGCATCGGTCCCCGTCCGAGAACGAAAGGACCATCGCGGCGATGATCGCACGTCACCACGAGGTTCAAGGGCGCTTCCAGAATCCCTTCCAGCTTGAGTTGTTCGTATAGCCGTTTCCGCTCCGCATCCGCAATCCGGGCCGCCTCGCGTTCATTGTGTTCCTGGAACAGCTGCTTGATCTGCCGGCGAATGTCGAGCGAGGTGATGAGGATGAAGTTCCACGGCTGCATGAAGCCCACCGACGGAGCGTAATGGGCCATCTCCAGAATGCGGCCGAGCACCTCAACCGGAACGGGATCGGGTCGAAACTCGCGCACGTCTCGCCGGCCGCGCATGACGCGGTAAATCGCCTCGCGCTCCGCTTCGGAAAAAGCGTTGGTATCGGATTCCGAGGAATTCACGATCCTGTTTACCTCCTTATTCCTTCGTTAAACCGCTTAATAATCTATTTATTCTCTGCTTTCTTTTGCGTCCTTTGCATCCTTTTCGTCCTTTGCGTCTTGGCGGTTAATTCTTGGGGTATCGTCCCAGCACTTCACTTGCTACACCCGTGAGAACGATTTCCACCGCCATCGTGTCGCCGACCAGTCCGCGGGCGAACGTCCAGGCTTGTTCACACAACCGCGTGAAAAACGAAACCTGTCCTGCCGCCGCGATCATTTCCGCGACTTCCTGGGCCGTGTTGGCAGTGCGGATGCGGGCCAACAAATCGGTGGGACCGGCGTCTCGCCGGTCTGTGGACTCCCGAGCGAGACGAGCAAGGAAATCAAAGTCCTGGCTGCTGGTGGTGCTGTGGACGGATTCGTTGCCGGCGGCGAACTTGGCCAGCTTGCCGATCATCGCCGTGAGGCTGACTCTGGCAATGCCGGCCCGGTGGCAGTGACGCAGAGCATCGGCGAAAAAAGGTCCGATTTGGATGAAAGCATCCTCGGGCAAATCGAACAGCTGCCGCGCCGTCCGTTCGCCGCGCGCGCCCACCGTCAGAACGAGATGCCGGCAACCCTGGGCGGCGGCCACGTCGATGCTCTGCACCACGCTGGCCAGCCACGCCGCCGTCGAATACGGCGTGACGATGCCCGTGGTGCCCAGAATGGAGATGCCGCCCACGATGCCCAGGCGGGGATTGAACGTCTTTTTCGCGATCTCCTCGCCGCTGGGAACGGAAATCTCCACGCTGACACCGGGTGGAAAATGAGGAGTGGGGAGTGAGGAGTGAGGAGGGTGTTTGTTCTCCTCACTTCTCGCTCCCCACTCCTCACTTTCCGAGTCGAGAACTTCCTGCACCGCCTCGGCGATCATGCGGCGCGGCACGGGATTGATCGCCGGCTCACCGGGAGGGACGGGCAACCCCATCTTGGTCACGAGACCAACTCCCTGGCCGCGCCGGAAAGAAACGCCGGGCGTATCGCACCAGCCGACGCGCGCGCAAATCTCGGCCTTGTCGGTCACATCCGGATCATCGCCCGCATCCTTGATGACGCTGCTCCGTCCCTCCTCGGGCGTGGACGAACACGTGTGCAGACGGAACCTCACCTGCTGTCCTTGCGGCAAGCGAATGGCAACTTCGTCAAAAATCTGCTGATAGACCAAGGCGAGGAGCGCCCCTTTGGCCGCGGCCGCGGCGCAGGCGCCCGTCGTATAACCGGAACGCAGCTTCTCATTTGGCCGGTCCATCTCGTTCTCCGCGGAAATTTGCCCAGAATAGAACACGGATGAACACGGATTGGACGGATTTACACGGATCAGTAAGAAAAACAAAAAAAATGATCTTTTTATTCTCTTTTTATTATCCGTGTAAATCCGTCCAATCCGTGTTCATCCGTGTTCTATTCTTCGACCAATCGCCGGCAGACGCATACCGCATCCTCGATCGTGGTCGCGCTGCCCGATCCGGTTGGTTCCGGCCGTCGGATCATCAACACGTTCATGGCCAGCTCGCGGGCGGCGGTGACTTTTTCGATGACGCCGCCTTCTCGTCCCGATGCCTTCGTCACCAGAACATCGACCTCGCAGCGGCGGAATAGCTCGCGGTTTTGCTCGATGGAAAACGGCGGCCGCAGCCGCACCAGGTTTTCCTCGGCGAAACCCGACTCCAGGGCTTGCCCGAGCGACAAGGGCGAGGGCAAGATGCGCGCGAACATCGTCAGTCGGCCCCGCAGCGAGGCGAAGTGTTTGAGCTGCTTGGCGCCGATGGTCAGCATGACGCGCGAACCCAGGGACGGCAAGACGGCGGCAGCCTCGGTATAAGAGTCTGCGAAATGCGTGCCGGCGGGAGGCGTCCAATCTGGGCGCTCATAACGCACATAAGGCATCTGCATACGCTCACAAATACTCTGGGCGATGCGCGTGATCCGCACGGCGAAGGGGTGCGTAGCGTCGAGCACGAGGTCAGCCCCGCCACGGCTGAGAAATTCCGCCAAGCTCGGCTCCGTGAAGCCGCCGACTTCCACGGATAGCCGAGTTGCCTGTCCTCCCTTCACGCTCAACAGCGGGCCAAACAGATTGTCCTTCGCTTCTGGGCGCGTGACGGTAGCCCGCACCTGGAAGCCGGCGTCGAGCAAGGCGCGGGCCAGAAGCGGACCTTCACTCGTCCCGCTCAAGAGAAGGATGCGTTTCATCACGGCTCCTCGCCCGAAACAAATGCCCATGAGTCCGATCATAAAGCCGCGAACGATTGCGGCGTCCGCCGATCGCTTCGCCCACCAGAAAAAGCGCAGTCCGCGTCAGTCGATGACGGTGGACCTCCTCGGCCAAATTCGACAATGTGGTAATGATGATCTGTTCATCCGGCCAACTGATGCGGTAAGCGATGGCAGCCGGCGTCTGGGGCGGATAGGCCGTCAGGAGCTGCGCCTGTACCTCCTCGGCCAGCCGGGCGCTCAGGAAAATGCAGAGCGTGGCCTTGTGCTGGGCCAACGATGCCAGCGATTCGCCGGGCGGCATCTTCGTTAGCCCCTCGCCGCGCGTGAGGATGACGGTCTGCACGATCTCGGGCAACGTCAGCTCGCTCTTGAGGACGGCGGCCGTCGCCTGAAACGAACTGATGCCCGGAATGACTTCGCAATCGATCCCCGCGTCTTCGAGAACGGCAAGCTGTTCCTGAATGGCGCTGTAGAGACTGGTATCGCCCGAATGGAGGCGGACCACGCACCTGCCTTGATTCACCGCTGTTTTCGTGATTTCCATCACCTGTTCCAGCGTCAAATGTGCCGAGTTGTGCAGCACGGCCGTTGCCGGCGCGTGCCGCAGCACCGCTTCGGGAACGAGCGAGCCGGCGTAGATAATCACCTCGGCCCGGCGAAGCACCTCGCGCGCCTTGAGAGTGAGCAATTCCGGATCGCCCGGCCCGGCGCCGGCGAAGATCACTCGGCCCGCCGCCGTCCGCTCGTGGAACGCAGCGAGGCGGGCAAGCGCGAAGGTCATCCGCCGCGGTGATAAAGGCGAAGTCACCACTTGTTTCTCGACCAAAAGGCACGGTGCGCCGGCGGCCAAGAGAGCGGCCGGCTCCGCCACGCCCGGCGTGCCGACACACTTTTCCACTACCGGCGATGGGTTCCTTATGCCGCTCACCCGCGCCAACTCGTCGGGAGAATAAAAAGCCGTTTGCCAATCGTGCCGTTTCGCCAATTCAAGCAAGGCGGTCTCATCCTCCTTGAGATCCACGCTGGCAAGCATGTGAATGCTGGCCCGTGCCACGCGGTGCTCGTGCAGAAATCGCACCAGACCGTCGGCAAGCGCCTCAGTGGAGATGCCCCGTTCGCAGCCGACGCCCAGGGCCAGGCTGGGCGGACGAAGCCAGAGGATGCGTTGCTCGTCCAGTCCATGACAATCCTGTACGAGGCGGTCGGTGATCCACAAGACGCGCTCAAAGCGCCGTCCTTGCAAACCGCGCACGTCGTGAGCGAAAATCACGTTGTCGGGCAACGCGGTCTCATCGAGCCAACATCCGCGGCCGCCGATTTCTTGCACGATGGCCACCGGCTCGTGGTTGACAAGGGCCGCAGCCGTCGCCTTGAGACGGCCCTCCGGTTCAGCGATCCAACCATATGTGTTCATTAGCTCATCGATGTGAAAGCCACCGAGAACGTCTGACGCCGTGGTGATGACGGGCGTGGCGCCCAGGCAGCCGGCGACGGTGCGAGCGAAAGCATTGGCCCCGCCCTGATGGCCGGACAACAAGGAGATCACGAAATGGCCCGCTTCATCCACGACCAGCACGCCGGGATCGCTCGTCTTCGATACCAGGCACGGAGCAATCAAGCGCGTCACCGCCCCGGCCGCCAGGAAGAAAATCAGTTGATCGCAGCCGGCGAACAGGGCAGGAACTTGTTCGGACAGAGCGCCAGTGAAGGAATGCTCCCACGAACGGGCCGAATCGCCAAGGTGGGCCGGACGATGAATCTCGCCGAGTTTCAGGCGTGCGCGCAGACGGCGAGCCTGTTCGAGTCCGCCACGAGTGACGGCGATCAGCGCGGCTTTCATCGACGAGTTCATTCCTTCCTCGCCTGCAAGATGAACAAGGGGCTATCCGGTTCCAGGCTGTACAGAGAACCGAGCGGCCGGGAATGCGCCAGTTGCACGGAGGTTACTCGCGGCTGCGCCCCGTGGTCGCGCAGCCAATTCCAGCCGCGCGCGAGGTTATCCAGCGTGATGCAATTGATGACTAGGCGTCCCCCGGGTTTCAGTCGTTCCAGCGCCGCGCCCAGGATCGCTTCGAGCTTGCCGCCGCTGCCGCCGATAAAGACGGCATCCGGATCGGGCAATTGCGCGAACACATCTGGAGCAACACCGGCAATGGGGTGAACGCCGAGCGCGCCGAATGCACGGACGTTGTCTTCCAGGTTCTGATAGGCTTCACCGTCTTTTTCAATCGCAAATATCTTCGAACTCTGGTTGAGGCACCCAGCTTCGATGGATACCGAGCCGCTGCCTGCGCCCACATCCCAAAGGATTTCGAACGGACAAAGTTCCAAATAGCAGAGTGAGAGCAAGCGTATCTCGCGCCGTGTGATAAGCTCGCCGCGCCGCGTTCGATGGTGGAACATCTGATCGGGAATGCCGAGTGGATGTTCTCCTCGTTCCCACGCTCCGCGTGGGAACGCACGTCTGGGACGCTCCGCGTCCGGTCCTTGCAAGAGAATAACGACATTCAAGGGAGAAAAAGCCTCTCGTTCTATCTCATCCGGCATCCAGCACGAGACGCGTTCCTCGACGCCCCCAAGGTTCTCGCATACCCAAATTCGGTATTCCTCCGCACAGCCAGCTTCGCGCAGGAAAGTCCCAATCGCCGCGGGAGAATTGCGGGCATCGGTGAACACGGCGATCTTGTCTTCGCAGCGACGCAAGGCCGGCAAGAGTGCCTGTATGGGCCGGCCATGCAGGCTGACGATGCAGGCATCGTCCCATGTCTCTTTGATTCGTGCAAAGGCAAGTTGCACCGAGCTAAGATGCGGCAGAAGCAGCAGTTGCTCCCGCGGAAACGCCTCCAAGAGCAGGCGGCCGATGCCGTAAAACAACGGATCGCCCGAAGCCAGTACAACGGTCTTCCGCTCCGCGGCGCATTCCTTAATTCGAGCGATCCGTTGCGGTATTTCCCCATCGAAAACGATCTTTTCACCCTGCCATTCTGGAAAGAAGCTGAGATGCCGCGCGCCGCCGGCGAGGACTTCGGCTCGCGCGATGTGATCGCGCGCCTCCGGCGAAAGTCCTATCGGACCATCGTGGCCAATGCCGATCACCACCAGCGGCTCCATCGTCATTGCCGTGCCTCCTCCGCCATCAACAAGAGAGCGTTCACCGCCGCGGCAGCGACGGCACTGCCGCCCTTGCGGCCGCGCACGCCGATCAGCGGCACTTCCAGGCCGAAAGCTCTTTCCTTGCTCTCCTCCACCGCGACAAACCCGACCGGGGCCGCCACCACAAGAAGGGGCTGGACCGCACCGCGGCGGATGCCCTCGGACAAAGCCAAAAGTGCCGTGGGCGCGTTGCCAATGACGTAGACGGCCCGCTTCACCGTGGCCATCGCTTTCTCCATCGCGCAGGCGCAGCGTGTTCGCCCTCCCTCGGCGGCTCGGCGTTCCACCTCGGGATCATCGAGAAAACAATGCACACGGAGGCTCAGCGCTTCCAGCGCCGCCTTGTTGAGTCCCGCGGCAACCATGCGCACGTCGGTAACAATCGGCGCCCCGTGCCGCAAGGCTTGCACTCCGGCGGCGACGGCACCGTTGTGGAAGCAAACCAGCCGGGCCAACTCCATGTCGCCGGAGGCATGAATCATGCGGCGAACCACCTGCCACTCCGCGGCGGCGAATCCATGCTCGCCGATTTCCCGCTCGATGATGCGGAAACTCTCGTCGATGATCTCCGGCGAGCGGGGTCGCGTTAGCGCCCCGAGGGTTTCCACTTCTCGGGGCGCTAACGCGACCCCGCTCGCCGAATAGCCTCGCGGTGTCACGAGCTTGTCACCGAACCGGCGCGTCTGGGAGTTGCCGATAATCACGGTACTGAACATATCAACGTTTGATTCCGTCAATCGCCCGAGCGTGGTAATCTCTATCGATTGGCTGGGACGATACGCCTGCCGCACGATGCCGGTCGGTGTTTCCGGCGAACGCGCCTGGAGCAATATCTCTTGCGCGCGGCGCAACTGCCAGCCGCGCCGCGCGCTTTGCGGGTTCAAGAGGGCCAGCACAAAATCGGCTCGCGCCGCCGCGACAAGGCGCTTCTCGATTTGTTCCCACGGCGTCAAAAGATCGCTCAAGCTGATAACGGCGAAATCATGGCCCAAAGGCGCGCCCAGAAGCGCGGCGCAGCCGTTCACGGCCGACACGCCGGGGATAACGGCTACCTCCACGCCGGCATCCCCTCCCGCGGTTTCCAGTGTTTCCAGCACCAGGCTGGCCATGCCATAAATGCCGGCGTCGCCGCTGGAAATCACGCACACGGGCTCGCCCGCACGGGCACGCTCAACTGCGAGCTGTGCCCGTTCTCTCTCTGAGCCTAAAGGCAACGCGAGACATTCCTTGCCTTCAAGCAAATCGGCGATCCCGTCGAAATAACCGCTGTAGCCGATGACCACGCGCGAAAGACGGAGCGCGTCCAGCGCCTGTCCCGTCATCGTCTCGCGCGCCCCCGGTCCGAGGCCAACGATGAACAGACACGATTTCCGGCGAGCGGGGTCGCGTAAGCGCCCCGAGTTATTATCCATCTCGGGGCGCTTACGCGACCCCGCTCGCCTTTGGCCTCCGCGCCGCAAGAGAACAAGCGAGAAATACGGCAATTTTTGCCCACGCAGCGAATGCAAATCGGTTGTCGTTCGCTCCTCCGATGTGCCGACTTTTTCGAGATAAACAGTCTGTAAATCCTTCGGCAGTTCATCGAGCCGGTCCAGCAACGAATCGAAGACGGAATGGACCTTGAGCAAAGCCACAGTCGCGCACGAATCGAGCAGTTTCGGCAATCGTTCCAGTCCATAGGCGGCGGGGAGAACGGCCATCGCTTCGTCGAGGCGGGCGAGCGGCAGGCCGACGCGAGCGGCGGCAGCCTGCACCGCTGACACGCCCGGCACCACTTCTATTCGCGTCTCCGCGCAAAGAAGGCGAACTTGCTCGGCGATGTACGGGAAGGTGCTGTAAAACAGCGGATCGCCCTCCGCGATCCAGGCCGCCGACCGGCCCTGCCGCAGCTCGGCCACGATCTCTTTCGCCGCGCTCCGATACGCTTCTAGCGCCGTGTCGCGCTGCCGCGACATGTTCAGAGGCACCGGGCGAAATTTCGCTGCCGGCAAGCCGAGCGGTGCCACGATGCGCGCGGCAAAGCCGGCTCCCTGTGTGGACTCCGCCGGACAGAAAATCCAATCCACCTCGGCGAGGGCTCGCGCCGCCTTGAGCGTCACCAGTTCCGGATCGCCCGGTCCAACCCCGACACCCCAGAATGTTCCCATGCGCTGCATGATCGTCTCAGTGATGATGATGATGGTGATGATGATCGTGGCCGTGTACATCGCCGTCCTGACCGATGCCGCGGACATGGTGATGATGGCCGGCTTGCGGCTGGCCGACGGCCTGCTCGAAACCGGGCAGCTGCACGCGGTATTTGCATAGCTCGCAGTTCATATTGGGGCTGCCGTGAAGTGCTTCCTCGGCCCGCTCGATAAATACATCGAGCAACAGCGGATGGACGTTGAGATAACCGGTGCAGAGGAATTCGCCTTCGGTATGCCGTTGCGCGAATTCGATCGTCAAATG
>DASRBG010000110.1:0-12134 GCA_035653735.1 Gemmataceae bacterium | reverse complement strand
ATGACATCGTGCCGCCGAAAATGGCCGAGGCGCTCTGGAAGGCTTCCGGCCAGCAAGAAATCGTCTGGTACGACTGCACGCACTATGGGGCAATAGTGTATCTAGCATCGGCGCTGGATCACATCTTCAAACATTTCCTGAGAGAGTGAACGTACTTTTTCCTCAACACCCAAGTGGGGGGACGCGCCATGTATCGAGTGATCGGGGTAGTCAGTATCGTGGTGGGCTTGGCTGTTTTAAGTTGGGCGGCGCCGCCTTCGAAGGAGTCGTCGTCGTTGGCCCAGAAACTGAACCAACGCATCAACTACCCGGGCCTGGAGGATCCCAGAGCCACTCTGGTCGATGCTCTGGCTCAGGTTAACAAATTGGGAAATGTCTCTTTCGACATCAACGACAAAGCGTTCGAGATGGATCAACTCAAGGATGTCGGGCGGACGCCGATGTGTGAGGCTGGTCCGATCCCCGAGATGAAGAACGCTCGCCTGAGCCGAGTTCTGAATACGATCCTTCGGCGTGTACCAGCCCCCTCAGGGACAACCTATTCCATCCGGGACGATTACATTGAGATCACGACCAACACCTTCCAGAGAGCGGAGGTTTGGGGCAATTATCGTGGGCCTTTCCTGCCCCTGGTCAATGCTGCGTTCGAAAAGTTCCCTCTTGAAGAGGCCGCGCGCGAACTGGCGGATCAAGCGGAGTTCACCGTTCTGGTCGATAGCCGTGCCGCCGAGAAGGCCAAAACGCCGGTATCCGCTCGCCTGCTCAACACGCCATTGGACACGGCCTTGCGGCTGCTAACCGATATGGCCGATCTGCGAACCGTCCACCTCGATAACGTGCTGTACATTACGACCAAGGACAACGCGGCCGCTCTGGAAAAACGGCTGGAGAAAGAGAAAGGTCCGTTGGACGACCAAGCTCCCGAAGGACAGCCGGGTATGGGGGGCTGGCGCAAAGGGTCCGGCCGACTCCTAGTGAATCCAGTCGGGCCAGGAGCGTGAGACGAACAGACGGCTAACCTGCGCCATCGATTGGTTTCCGATCAAACTGTGGAAAGAAACGATGGCGCAGGTCAACGAGCAATCGCCACATCGAACAACTGCGGTTTATCGCCGGCCAGCGATTCCCGCACGCACTCGCTCAGTTCCTCCGGCTCGGTGATGCGCCGCGCCTCCACGCCCAGAGAGCGCGAGAGGCTCACGAAATCGATGTCCGGCTGCACCAAGTCCATTGCCAGGTATTGCTTCGCGGCCATGTTCGGAAGCGGCATCACGTCGCCGCAATGCTTGAGAATCAGATACTGCGCGTTGTTGCAAATGATGAACGTGACGGGAATGCGATGATGCGCCGACGTCCATAGTCCCTGAATTCCGTAGAGCGCCGCGCCGTCGCCGAGCAGAGCCAGCACCGGGCGTTCCGGCCAGGCCAGCTTGACTCCCAGCGCACAGCCTAATCCCCAACCCAATGCCCAGCCACGATGTGCGAAGTAACCCGATGGATCCTTCAGTACGCCCAGTCGTTCCAATGTCCTGTTGGTCGTCGTTACCGCTTCCTCGACTACCGCCGCGTTCGGCGGGATCACCTTCGCCAGCGCTCCCATAAGAGCCAACGGCGTCATCGGTCGTCGCTTGCATTCTACTTCTATCTTCCTCCTTAATGTCTCCTGTGTCGCGCGCCGTGCTACCGCGTAGCGATCCAGTCGTGCTCGTGCATCCCTAGTGTGTTGGGCAGTTAGGGTGCTTGCCAATAGTTGATCCAGCTCGGCTAGACCCGCTTTCAAATCGCCAAGCAAGCCAACCTCAATGGGATAATTCTTGGCGATCTGCCAGGGATCATTGTCCATCTGTATGAGGCGAACATGTTCGGGAATGGGCCGGCTTGGTTCGTGGTAGATGTAGTTTCGCAGCAGATTCATGCCGACCACCAACAGGACATCGAAATCCGCCAGGGCACGTCGCACATCCGGCGACCATAGAGGCAAACCTTCGCTGTACAGCGGATGATCGCTCGGGAAGGGCAAGCGGCCGTGAGCCGTAGTCTGCTCGGCTAGCACGGGTGCGCCGAGACGTTCGGCGACGGCGACCAGCTCGGAAACCGCATTGCATTCGGTGACGCGACTCCCCGCGAGGATGGCGAGGTTCTTCGCTTGGGCCAGCACAGTGGCGGCACGGCGGAGCGCATCAAGCGGCGGCCGCACCCGGCGATCCAGTAGCGACGGCGGCGATACGTCGAGTCCCGTACATGATTCCGTTTGCATGTCAACTGGCAGAGTCAGGAACACAGGGCCTGTTGGTGGCGTGAGCGCCGTCTGAATAGCCCGCCGAACAGCCGTCGGCACGTCCTGGACGCGGTTGATCTCCGCTGCCCATTTCGTCCACGGCCGAGCCACGCTCACCATGTCACCGTCCAGCACTGGCTCCTCGAAGCGCAGTCGGCGGTCCTGTTGTCCAGCTGTGAGCATAACGGGACTACTGGAGCAGTAGGCGTTGTAGAGCATG
Organism: Gemmataceae bacterium; assembly: GCA_035653735.1. Lineage (GTDB taxonomy): Bacteria > Planctomycetota > Planctomycetia > Gemmatales > Gemmataceae > JAJPHU01. The sequence goes on along the minus strand of DASRBG010000110.1, from coordinate 9,636 downwards.
CCCATCGCATTACCGAGTCCGCAGCAAATATGCACGTTGGCCACACCGACGCCGCCCGATGCCAGCGCATAGCCATCCGCCATCCCCACGACCGGAATCTCGTGCAGGCCGAAGATGTACTGGAAGCGGCGATCGTTTACTAGCGCGTCGTTAAGCGGCAGTTCCGTGGTGCCGGGGTTGCCGAAGAGGTGCTTGACGCCGGCGGCGGCCAGAACTTCCAGGAAGGCGTGGATACCGGTCATGACCGTGCTTCTCCTCTCGTTCGCGTCGTGGTCCGGATAGGCAGTGACACGCGGGCATTCTACGGAGGAGTACTTGATACGTCTGATCAAGTCGATGCCCACACCTCAACGCCGCCTTCGCGCTTGCCCTTGTCGCCTTTGTGGGCTGGCGGCACAATGAACAGCCGGGAAAAGCCCTTTTCGGAGGTTCCGCATGGTCAAATCCCATCGGCCGTCACGCCTTCTCTTTGCTCTTATCCTGCTCTCCAGCCTCAGCGCATCGCTCCGTGCCGGCGATGTCTGGCCTGTGCCCCGCGGCCCATCGCATGAGCCGAATCCTTATCGCTTCGACCCCGATCAGATCAAGCGACTTCCGAAAACGTTTCTTGAAGATGCCGCCGCTTGCGTCCTCTACGCCGGCAATACCCATCTCGTCGAGTCCGACGGCACCATCGAAACCATCACCCACGAGGTCACACGACTCAACGGCCGGAAGGGCATCGAAAAACTCGGCGAAACACGCAATATCACCTTCGATCCGTCCTATGAGAAACTCACGCTGAACGAAGCCTGCATCCACAAAGCGGATGGCCGCAGGCTGAACGTGGAACCTCGGCACGTGCAGCTTCGCGACGTGGCCACCGATTTCCAGGTCTACGACCACGACAAACAACTTGTCATCAGTTTCCCGACATTGGAGGTCGGCGATGTGATCGAGGTCAAGTGGAGCGTGCGCGGCAAGCATCCCGAACACGGAGGACAGTTCTTCACGCGCTATTCGTTCGGCGATCCCGATTTTCCGGTCGCTATCGATCGGTTCCGCGTTCGAATTCCCAAGAGCAAGCCATTCCACTTTGCCACCGTGGGCGGCACACTCGATCCGCAGCGCAGCGAGGACAGCGAGTCCCGCACTTACACTTGGCAGGTTTATAACTGCCGCAGAGCGCCGCAGGACGAAAATCTACCCTCGCGGGAGAAATTATTCCAGTCGGTGGCGTGCTCGACTTTCGCTTCGTGGGAGCAGGTCGGTCTGTGGAAAATGCGTTTGCGGAGCGATTGCTGGGAGTGCACTCCCGCCGTGCGCGCGGTCGTGCAAGAGGTCACGCGAGGACTGAACCGCCCAACGGACAAGGCGCGAGCGTTGACGAACTGGCTGCGGCGAAACATCCGCTACGTCTCGACTGGCGAAAAGCACGATTACACGCCGCACGCGCCGGCGGTCGTGCTGGCCAATCGCTTCGGCGATTGCAAGGACACCAGCCAACTTTTGGCCGTCATGCTCCGTGAGGCCGGCGTCTCCGTCGAACTGGCCACGCTCGGCGCCCTGGACGATGGACAGGTGCTCGAATCGGTGCCGTCGCCGTGGGGGACGCACGCCATATTGCTCGCTACCATTGATGGCAAGCCGCACTGGATCGACACCACAGCCAGCCTCGCCGGCTGGGACTTTTTGCCGCGCGACGACCGCGATCGTCTTTGCTATGTCGTCGATCCCAAGGGAGCGACTCGCCTGGTACGCACGCCGCCGTTATCCGCCGCGGAGAACCGCATTGAGCAAACCACGAAGATGTGGATTGGCGCCAACGGCTCGTCGCGCTGCGAACGCGTGTCGGTATCACACGGCAGCGCCGCGATGGGCCAGCGCGATACGTTCCTGGAAGTGCCCGCGGGCGAGCGGCGACGGCAAGTCACCACCGAATTACAGGATGCCCACAGCCGAGCGCGCCTGGTCCATCTTCACGTCAAAGAGGAGGACCTGCGCGACTACGAGAAGCCTGTCACAGTCCGTACCGTGTTCGAGATTGCCAATCACTTCCCCGGCAGCTCCGAACGAGAAGGCAGCATTAGCGACAGTAAGGTATGGAGCAAGCTCCTCGTCTATCCGCTTGATTACGAACGCGATGTGGCCTTGAACCTCCATCAACCGTTCGAGTCGCGGCATCGCTATCACATCCATTTATCCCCCGCTTACTATTTGGAGAGTGTGCCGCGCGATGTGAGGTACCAGACGCCGTGGGCGGTGTTCACACGCACCGTGAAGACACGGGAGAATCGGAGTCCCATCCGCGAGATCGAGATCGATTTTCATCTCTGCTTGAACAAGGGCACGATTGAGCCGGCCGACTTCGACGTCTATCGCAAGTTTCACGAGGAAGTCAGTGGAGCGTATCGAGCCTGGCTGACGCTGAAACCGGCTCAGGAAAAGATAGATGCGCCGCTCTTGGAGGCGTACTTGAATTGGGTGCCACGGGACAGCGACTCGGCCGGCATCCTCGCTCGCCTGTACCTTAGGCACAAGCAATTGGCCGAGGCACGCCGCGTTCTCGCCCGCGCCCGTTTCTATTGTCCCGATGAGACGGAATTATGGGAACTGAGTGTCGTTGCCGCGGAGACAGCGAAGGAAAAGGAAGCGATGCAGCGTGAACTCCTTCGACGCTTCCCGGACGAGCCGCGGCATGCAATCAAACTTGGCTCGATCCTGGTCGACGATGGTCAACAAACGGAGGCCCGCACGGTGCTTGAGCCGCTTACTCAAAAAGGGCCGCCGGCCTCGCGTGCCCGCGCTCATTTCCAGCTCGCCCGCAGCCATTATCGTCAGGACGATTTGAAGCTTGCGCTGGAGCAATGGGAAAAGGCGGCGTCGCTCGATTACGACGCTGTTAACAACGTCCGCGCTTATCACCTGAAAGGACGCATCCATGAGGAGATGGGCCAGCCCAAGGACGCCGAGGAAGCGTATGAATTGGCACTGACGACTCATGGCGATTCCGAGCTGGCGTTGGATTCGCTGATCCATCTGCATTTATCCAATGGCAATCGGCTGCGCGCTCTGGAGTACTTGCGCCGCTACGCCGTCGCCATCGGCGACGATCCGGCTGGCTTGCTCGTGGCGGCGGGCTACTATCTGCGACTGGGACTTGATGACGAGGCGCTGGAGCTAGCCGACCGCGCCGGCACCAATAGCCATCCAGCCAAAGTTCAGCGCATCCTCGGTCTTGTTCACTTCCACCGCGGCGACTTTGCCGCGGCGGTGCAGCACCTCGCGAACGCCGAATCCGGCTCCGACACAATGGAGGGATTGCTGACTTCGTACTTACTTTTGGGCCGTTTGAAGGGAGCGGTCGAGCACCTGCCCGCCGCCGGCAAAATCAAAAAACCGAGCAACGCTCTGCGACAGATCCGCGAGCAAGTACAGCGTCTCCAAGATCGCCGGGTGGAGCTGGATTGCCTGGCACCGGCACCCGAAGGAAAGCCCAAGGCGTGGGCGACGGCGCTCGACTCGGTCGCTTGCGCCGAATGGGCGCGGATGGAGGGCCGGTCGAGCAAACAGGTGCATGACTTGTTGACACAGGCGTTTGCCAGGGGACTTGAGCTGGGTCCGGCATTCGCACTCCGTGGCCGGATCGCGCTGGAAAACGGCAAGCTCGCCAGAGCGATTGCGGATGCCGAGCAAGCCATCCAGCGCAGTCCGCGCGATCCGATTGGATGGTACGTGCGCGGCCGAGCGCGCCTCGAGCGCGGCCGCCTAGATGCTCTCGCCGATTTGACCAGAGCCGCCGAGCTAAGCGCCCACAAGGACGCTGATATCTTGCACGCGCTTGCCGACGCGCTATTCCGCGCCGGCCGCGTCGAGCAAGCGCTGGCCGCGCAGCGCGCTGCCGTGCAACTTAAACCGAAGGACACCGAGATGGCCGAACAATTGGCTGCGTTCGAAAAGGCGTCGAGGTGAGGTAATCGCTTCGCCGGCTATTTACTATTAAATGAGCATTTCATATATTAAATGATCGTTTATTTATTCGTATGAGTGACAAGATACTGTTGGTTGCCGCGCGCATGTTCTCTTGTCCGAGAGCGGTCAATCCTTCTCCAAAACCGAAATCCTCGCCGGGCACCATCACCCACCACGCCTCCGGTACCCGGTCGTAAACGGCGTGAGTCAGAGCGAGCAGCGCCCGCGGGTCGCCGGTGTGCGGGTTCCAATCGCTCATTCCCTCAGCAGTAATCCGACGCAACTCAACACCCGATCGCTCCAGATGGGCCACCGCATCCACGAAGATCACTATCGGGATTTCGGCGAGGTCAGCGGCGAGTTCCGGGACGAGTTGGACGCAGGTTACCACCCGAACATCGGGATGATTGGCAGCGGCGATCGTCCTGGCCACGTACGGCCCGATACCATCGTCGCGACGCTGCTCGTTGCCGTAACCGATGACAAGAATGTCAGCCACGGCGCACCTCGTCGAGCAATCGTCCCTTCGCGTCGAACAGCTGAATATGCAGCGGCATTTGGCCGGCAGCGTGTGTGGAACAGCTGAGGCAGGGATCGAACGCCCGAATGCCGGCTTCGAGACGGTTGAGGATTCCTTCGGGAATCTGCGGCCCCTTAATGTAGTGGCGGGCAATTTGAAGGACGGCGCGATTCATCGCCAGGTTGTTCTGCCCGGTGGCAATGAGCAGGTTTACCTTTTGAATGAGACCATCGGCATTGACCTGATAATGATGGAACAGCGTCCCGCGCGGAGCTTCACTGCAACCGATGCCCTCCAGTTGGTTGACGCCGGCATGAGCGCGCAAATGAGTCGATTGTAGATCGGCATCATCCACCATTTGCTCGATCCGTTCCACCGACGTAAGAATCTCGATCAAGCGCGCGTAGTGGTAGAAGAAAGCGGAATTGACGGCTCCAGTTCCGAACTGGCGAAACTCGACATGCTCTCTGTCGGCCAAGGGGGTACCCATGCGGGCGCAGAGATTGAGTCGGGCCAGCGGGCCGACGCGATAGATGCCGTCGGGGTAGCCGCGAGGGCGATAGTACGGCGATTTCAGATATGACCACGACTCGGCAGCCTCGCCGAAATGTTCACGGTATCGACGAGGATCGATACCATCGACGACGATTTTGCCCTCGCTGTCCGTCAGCCGGAGTTTGCCGTCGTAGTGTTCCCAAGTTCCATCCGCGGCGATCAGGCCCAGATACATCGTCGGAAAATTGCCGAAGCTCTCCACCTCCTGGCGATAAGTATCCAGCAACCCTTTGAAGCGACGAATGGCGTCGAGCGCGACATCGCGCGATTCGGGGATGCGCGAGCGGATCCAGTCGCGGTCTTCGATGCTCAAGGGAGAACGAACGCCACCGGGAACGCACCAGGGAGGGTGAATCTTTTGACCGCCTAGGGCTGCGATGATCTGCTGGCCAAACTGGCGCAGACGGATGCCGTTTCGCGCCAGCTCCGGTTCGGCGGCGATGAGGCCAAAAATGTTGCGCTTCGATGGGTCGCTGTCCATGCCAAGGAGCAAATCCGGAGCGCTCAGGTGGAAAAAACTCAGTGAGTGCGATTGGATGATCTGTGCCAGATTCATGAGGCGGCGAAGCTTCTCGGCAGCCGACGGTATGCGCACCGCGAGGATTTGATCTCCCGCCTTGACGGAGGCCATTAGGTGGCTGACGGGACAGATGCCGCAGATGCGGGCGGTGATGCCCGGCATCTCCCACAAAGGCCGGCCTTCGTACATTCGCTCGAAACCGCGAAACTCGGCAACGTGGAAATGGGCCTCGCTCACCTGGCCGGCATCATCCAGCTGCACCGTAATCTTGCCGTGGCCCTCGATGCGCGTCACCGGATCGATGAGGATGCGTTGCGACATGGATGTGCCTCCCCATTAACCGAACCTGATGTCGCGCCCTTCGAGGTGCGGCGGCTTGCCGTGCAACACCGCTTCCAGCACGGCGCGAATGCGCTCGGCCGGTGGCGGGCAGCCGGGCATGAAGAAATCGACCGCGACTACCTTATGCACAGGCAGCACGCGCTCCAGCAAGCGCGGCAGGATTTCGCGCTCGTTGGGGATCTGAGGCTGAGCGTCGGCTAACTCCACGTAGCCGCGCTGCAAGATAGGCAGGGCGCTACCGAGGGGATTGCGCAGCGCCGTTACGTTGCCGGTCACAGCGCAGTCGCCGAAAGCGACAAGAACTCGACTGCGCTCGCGGACGAGCTGGATGAAGTGGAAATTGTCCTCATTGGCCACGGCGCCTTCCACGAGCGTCACATCCACACTTTCGGGAAAGATCTTGACATCCGCGAAGGGCGTGAAAACGATGTCGGCCATTTTCGTCAGCTCGATGAGCCATTCATCGAGATCGAGGAACGACATGTGGCAGCCGGAGCAGCCGCCCAGCCAAACGGTGGCGAGCCTTAGACGTTCCATTGCTTGTTCTCCCGAGCGTTGAGAAGGAACTCCAGTTTCGCGCGGGGATGCTCGGTCTCGGCCACTGTATCGCCTTTTTGAAAGATAGCGCCAGTGGGACAGGCCATGAAGCATTTTCCACATGAGGTGCATGTCTGCGCTTCGCCCCACGGCTGGTTCAGATCGGTTACGACCTTGGCGGCATAACCGCGGCCCGATACATCCCAGGTGTGGGCGCCTTCCAACTCGTCGCAAGCGCGGACGCAGCGCGTACAGAGAATGCAGCGGTTGTGATCGATGCCGAAACGCTCGTGAGATAGATCGACCTCCCGGTGCGGATGCACGTACTCGAAGCGCTCGTGATCCATGCCCACGGCACTGGCCATGTCTTGCAATTCGCAAGCGCCGTTGGCGACGCAGACGGCGCAGATGTGATTGCCTTCGGCGAACAATAGCTCGACAATCATGCGGCGATACTCACGGAGACGAGCCGTGCTGGTCTGTACCTCCATGCCTTCGTTGACCTTCATGAAGCAGGCCGGCTGCAAGCGCGGACTGCCGGCGATCTCGACCAAGCACATCCGGCAACCGCCGTGCGCCGAGAGACCATCGACATAACAGAGCGTCGGAATGTCGATACCGGCCTCGCGCGCCGCCAGCAAAATAGTGTCGTCGGCACGGGCGCTCACCAATTGGCCATTGATAGTCAAGGTGACGACGCTCATTTCGACTCTCCTTTCTTTTCTGTCCGAGCCGCGCACGTAGCGGAGCGGAGTAAGCAGGTGCATGGGGCGACCGCTTACTCCGCTCCGCTACGTGCGCGGCTCGGACAGAAGGGCGTTCGGGTTCTCCCCAACTACCGGCAATCCCATTCGCTGGGCCGGCGATCCCGGTTTCAGCAATGCCTCATACTCTTGACGGAAGTAGCGCAGCGTGCTCAGGGTCGGATTCGGCGCCGTCTGTCCCAGGCCGCAGAGACTGGTGTGCTTGACCATGTCGCACAGCGCCTCCAGCTGCCCTACATCTTCCGTACTAGCCTTGCCGTCGAGAATGCGCGTCAGCAAGCGATAAAGCTGAACGGTGCCGGCGCGGCAGGGGATGCACTTGCCGCACGATTCGTCCATGCAGAACTGCATGAAAAAACGCGCGACATCGACCATGTTGTTGTCCTGGTCCATGACGATCATACCGCCGGATCCCATGATCGAGCCGAGGTGGATCAGCGATTCGTAATCGACAGGTGTGTCCAACAGCTCTGCGGGGATACAGCCGCCGGAGGGGCCGCCCGTTTGCACCGCCTTAATGGTGCCGCCATTCGGCGCTCCGCCGCCGATTTCTTGCACGATCTTTCGCAGCGGCGTACCCAGTGGCACCTCGACCAGGCCGGTGTTTGCGACCTTGCCCGTTAGACAAAACACTTTGGTTCCCTTGCTTTTCTCCGTGCCGATGCCGGCGAACCAGTCGGCGCCGCGACGGATAATGCTGGGCACATTGGCAAACGTCTCGACGTTGTTGATCAGCGTTGGCATGCCCCAGAGACCATGCTCCGCGGGATAGGGCGGACGCGGCGTCGGTGTCCCTCGCTGGCCCATGATCGATGCCATCAAGGCGGTTTCCTCGCCGCAGACGAAGGCGCCGGCCCCAATGCGTATATCGATGCGAAAATCAAAAGATGTTGAAAACACCTTGGTGCCAAGGATGCCGAGAGCGCGGGCCTGTTTAAGCGCGATTTGCAGGCGATCAATGACTAACGGGTACTCGCCGCGGACATAAATGTACCCCTGGCTGGCGCCAACGGCGTAGCCGGCGATGGCCATGCCTTCCAGTACACGATGCGGATCGCTCTCCAGCAAGCTGCGATTCATGAAGGCGCCGGGATCGCCCTCGTCGGCATTGCAAACGACGAACTTGCGTTCGCCCTTGTTTTTGGCCACCGTCGCCCATTTGACGCCGGTGGGATAGCCCGCCCCGCCGCGGCCGCGCAGGCCGCTGTGCGTTATCTCCTGGATAACCTCCGCTGGCGTTTTGGTGTGCAGAACCTGATGCAACGACACATAACCTTCCCTGGCGATGTACGACTCGATGCGCTCCGGCTCAATCCAGCCGCTGTTTTCAAGAACGACCGACGATTGGAGGGTGAAGAATCCACCAGAGGGATCGCCGCGCTCAGCCGTGACCGTACCGCCGCCGATGCCGGCGATAATCGAGGCAGCATTGTCAGGATGGACCTTCTGAAAGAGCGCGCACTCCGGATCGACCTGAACGAGCGGACCCTGGCTGCACAGGCGCATGCAACCGACACCGGCCACTTTGACCTGATCCGCCAAGCCGGCTGCTTTCACCGCCTCGCTCAGACGTTCCAATACGTCCTTGGAGTTGGACGATAAGCAGCCAGCCGCCGTGCAGCAGCGAATTTGCCGGGGCGGTCGCGCCTGCCGTTCCTTCTCGCCGATCTCAAGCAGCTCCGATAGCTCCACGAGGCAGCCATCCTTTCAGTTGCTGGAGCAGGATACCTGGGGTCTGATGTCCGTGGACCGCGCCGTCGAGGACGACTGCCGGCGCGACACCGCACGCCCCCAGGCAACGAGCCGTCAACAGCGACAGCTCGCCATCACTCGTCGTCTCCCCCGGCCGGATATGTCCTGCCGCGCCGACGGCGGCGAGCAGCTGGTCGGCCCCCTTGACGTAGCAGGCGGTGCCGGCGCAAACGATGCACGTGTGTTTTCCCTTCGGTTTGAGGGTGAAGAAGTGGTAAAAGGTAGCGACGCCGAAGACCAGGCTGAGCGGAAGTTTCAGGTGGTGGGCGACGAAATACAGTAAATTCGACTCCAGATAGCCGAAAAGTCCTTGTGCTGCGTGCAGAACCTCGATTAGTGCGTCCTGCCTAAATTGGTGGCGTTTCATCGTCACCAAGAGCAGCTTGAAACGCTTATCGTCTTCGGGAGGAGCGAAAGCGGCCGTCATTGGCGTCCGGCGAGTATCCACGATGAGAAGGTCTCCCTTCCGGTGCGTTTTCGCACAACAACGAACATCTTTCGCACAGGTGCGACCACCTTGTTCTAGGCAATCGCTTCGGGGCGGCCCAGCCACATCGCTCTTTTCCGCGGTTTCGGCTTTGGTAGCATATTTGCATACCCGACCGCCGGAGACTACCTGTCCTACTGAGATCAAGAAACAGTGAACATTGAAGAGATTTATCGTCGCTATCAGGAATTGCAAGCCTGGGTTGGCT
>DASRBG010000109.1:0-23012 GCA_035653735.1 Gemmataceae bacterium | reverse complement strand
CCTGCGGTCAACGGACTGGCACGGTCCGGAGACCGTGCCAGAACAGGGCGGACACCTCGTTGGGGCACGGTCTCCGGACCGTGCCCCCGTCGCCGACCGTAGGTCTCCCGCGTTCCGTGGAGACCTGCGGTCAACGGACTGAACAGGAGAACAGGAGGGCTCCCTCACGGTCGCGGCTCTACATCGGCTGCGTGCGCGGCTCGGACCTGGCGGGGTAATCACTCAATTTTGAGATCGCATTGGACGGTTTTCGCTTCCGCGGGAATGACGAGCGAGCGTATCTGATGATACTGGTGCGGTTGAAACGCAAAAGGTCTGACATTCAAGTAATAGGTCCGCATCGACTGGATCTCGGTAATTCCTTCGATCTCGATGTCGTCGCTCAGGGCGCGGTAGGACTTGCCGGCTTGGATGGTGTCGCGTTTGCTCATTTGCCATCCTCCCGTGCCGCAGAGCATCGCCGCGACGGCGGCACGGCCAGGGATGGCAGGCACACGAAAGCGCCCGGAGCCGTCCGTGCGATGCAATTTTCCTGGCAGAAACATGGTGTGGTTGCGATACTGGGCCAGGTTCGGGTTGTTGTCGGGATAAACGACATCGATCTTTGCCGCAAGGGGCCGGCCCGTCTTCGCTTCGGTCACTTGTCCTTCCACCCAAACACCGCGGCGGACCTCGATGTCCGTTTTCACGGGGCCTTTGCCCGCACTGGTATCCACCTCGACTACCGCCGCAAGATAGGGTTGATCGGTAGGACCGCGGACGGTCAGAAGGCTTTTGCCGCCTACCGGCATGCCCTCCAAGCGAAACCGGCCGGACGCATCGGTTTGGGTAGACAGAAGGTCGTCGCCTATCGTATTCGAACCTGCAAGTTTATAGCTCTGAATTAGAGCGCCGGCCACGGGCTTGCCGGTTTCGGCATCCTTAACCACCCCCTCGATGGGCCGGGAGGGAGGAACCGTCAACTGAATCTCGTTCCCGAAGCAGCCTTGCGCGTTTGGAGAGCAAAAGGCTTGCGACAGGCCGTTCACGTTCACCTTTTCTCCCGGAGCGGTCCGGACCAGAATGTAGGAGTAGGCGGCGTTCGATCCAGAAATCAGAAGATGAGCCAACCGTCCTCGGCCGATTCCAGTAAGTCGAAAGCGGCCGTCTTTGTCCGTGGTTGCCGCGAAGCGGGCCATCCCCGATCCGGCCAAATTTCTGTTCATATGAGCATACGTCGCCTGGACGTAACTTTCATTGCGAGCGACGGCCGCGAGCCAGGGGCCAAGATCCTCTTTGTCATTGCCTCCGAGCCATTGCACTGCAATCCGAACCCCTCCCACAGGCTTTCCGTCCTGTGTCTTGATTTGTCCGCTGAGGGGAGCGTCATCGGCTACGAGCCGAAGAATCGGTTCGTTGCCGCCGCGAAAGAGATTGAGGAATCGCTGCGTGCCCGATTGCTCTTCCTTGGGCAGAAACGCCGCTACGGATCGCCAGGCCAGACCGTAACCGTCGGCCGTGGCTACGACCTGTGCTCCGGTATTTTGCTCTCCCAGGTGCAACGCGAGTTCGGAACGCGGAACGGAAAATTTGAAAATGCCGTCGGCTGCCGTGGTGGCAAGAGGTTTCCCATCCCCGAAGCTGGATTTCTCCGGAGTGAACACGGCGACCCGCGCGCCGGCGGCGGGTTTTCCATCCGGACCGACCACCCGGCCGGTGAGTTCGACTTTTGCCTCGGCTGGCAGGGATTGTAATGGCTGATCCTCCGCCCAGGCGACTTCCGGCGAGGAGTTTTTGACCTGCGGGTACATGGCCACTCCACCGAGCAGGCCGATAACCACGACCGCGAACAGGAGCATTTTCTTCTTGGTAAAGAGCATGGCGATTTTCCCTTGGTTGAGGAGTTCGATCACCGGCTCTGATAAGCCGGAGGCCGCCAGCCCGGCTCCGTTCCTGAATTGGAGCGCAGTGCTGACGGTGCGGATGAGCAGGTAAGCGGGGGCCGCGGAGGCGCCGACCTCCGTTAGCCCGGTGCCCAACAGGGCCGCGGGCAAAGCGATGCCGCGGCGACGAAGTCCCTTGCGTAACAGTTGACGGCCGCGCTCCAAGCGTCCGCGAACGACGCCGACGCTCCAGCCGAGCCGAAGCGCGGCTTCGTCCCGCGTGCGCCCCTCCAGGTAGCACAAGACAAGCGGCGCTCGGAAGCGCTCGGGCAATTTCGCGAGTTCCTGGTCGAGAGCGGTGTGGATTTCGTGCCAGAGCTGGGCCCTCGCATCTTCGCCGTGGGGGGCCTCCACGTCGATTGTCAACGGCGAAGCCTGGCGGCGAGCAAGCCGGACGCGAAGATCCGAGGCGATGCGATAGGCAGCCCCGTGCAGCCAGCTGCCCACAGAGTTTCTCTTGCGGATGGCCGCTGCTTTCTCGACCAGTTTGATAAAAGTGGCTTGAAACGCATCCTCGACATCGTGTTGATTGCGAAGAACCCGGCGGCAAACGCTCAAAACCATGCCACTATGACGGCGGACCAACGCCGCGAAAGCCGCATCATCTCGGCTGGTCACGAACCGCGTCAGAAGATCCCCATCGGTCACCCTCGCCGGCACGTCGGGCGCCAGCAGGGCACGGAGGTTTGTCAGGATGCTGTCGCGCGGATGATTAGCCATCGAAGGAACTCCGTGCGGTTCCGTATAACTTGTTCGCTAACTATATAGTGGGTCAGGCGGTGAAATGGACATAAAGATTTTTAAGAGAAGAAATGGAGCCGCGACCGCCAGGGAACGGCGAGTTGTAACGGATCGCCCTCATCGAAAATTAGCCGGCGCTCCGGCAAGCGCAGCGCCGCCAGCCGCGTTTGGAACACGTCCTGGAAACCAGGCGCGGCGCGCTCCAGGAACCGCTTGCCCACGGAGTAATCGATGCACATCGCATCGCCCTTGCCTAACATCGCGTTCCGGGGGATGTCCGTGAACAGCCGATCGCCGTCGATTTCGTGCGGCAGCAGGATGCGCCAATAATGGCCGAAGAGACACAACGGCCCGGTGTAATCGCGCCACCAGGCGATGCGCCGTTCGTATCGTAATTGGCCCATCGCCTCGAACGGTTGGTCTGCCAGCATTTCTGGGCCGGATGTCAGTAGCTTGACGGGATTGTCGTTCTGCCGAGCGAGTTGCGCGAGCGAATCGGGTAGGCCGCGATGACGAATGGATTCCTCGATGCGTGCTCGATGTTCGTGGTGCAGCTTGTCCGCGCTTGCAGCCTGCCGGGCGAGGGCGATTTTGTCGTCGTCCCAGCAAGCATGAACGACGCGCACATCGGGGCGTTCCAGCGCCAGGGGCAGCTCCGCGAAAAAGCCGAGGATGCCATCTCGCGCTCCCTCGTCGATCCAAACCTGCGGCCGGGCTGCCGCGGGGTGTCCGGCCGGCAGCTCGTGATGGAAAAACCAGATATTATCGGGTTTGCGGCGGCCGAGGAGGATGTTCAGCTCGTGATTGCCCAGCACGCACTGCGCCCGCTTGCTGTCCATAAGTCGGCGGACACGTTCGAGGACGGCGGGACTATCCGGGCCGCGGTCTACCAGGTCGCCGACGAAGACGAGACGGCGGCCTTCGGGATGGCGGCCCTCGGCGTCGTAACCAAGTCGTTGCAGCAGCGCAACAAGGGCATCGATTTCGCCGTGAACATCGCCAACTATGTCGATGGGTCCGTCGAAGAGAGGTCGTACCAGCGTTGAGGTCACTTTCAGTTCCAAGTTCTGAGTTCTGAGTTCTGAGTTTTAGGGTGCTGAGGTACCGAATCTTACCACTCAGAACTCAGAACTCTTCTTAGCGCCGGTAATTGCCGCGCTCGATCGTGTCGGAGGCGGCGAGATCGTTGATTTTTCGCGCGACTTCCACGTCGTGAGGAGCCAGCTTCCGCAGTTCTTCCCAGACGGCGATGGCGTCGCTGTATTGCCGCTGCCTTTCGTAGAGCGAGGCCAAGGCGCGATAGACCGGCAGATGGCGGCGATGGTGCTGGCGGACCTCCTCGTACATCCACACGGCCAGGTGGATCAGTTGCAGCTCCAGGGCGGATTCGGCCATGGCCATCTGCACCCCCACGTCGCTGGGGTTGCGGACCAGCACTTCCTCGCCCTCTTCAAGCACCTTGCGGAATTGGCGGGCGCGCTTGGCGGAGTTGACGCGCGCGCGAGTGGTCAAGGTCGTTAACGAGGCGAACCAGCTGCCGAGGCGGCGCTGCTGGGCGATGGCCCGGCTCGTCTCACGCAGCGATTGACGATAAGCAATGCTCACCGGATTGAGCTTGGTACAGCTCAACAGCAGTTCGATGGCGTAGTCGAGGTTGCCGTTGACGCGGGCTTCCTCAGCCCGTTCGTATTGCCGCGCCGCCGCGTGCAGATAGTCCGGGCTTAGATCGAGGAGGTAGGGATCGTCCTCGACGTAATTCGTCCGCGGTAGGGCTGGAGGCGAGGTCGGTCGGTCGGCCGGTGCCGCCGGGAACATCAAGGTCGAGGAATCGTTGCCCTGTTCCTCGTCCGAGGAAGGAGGCCGCACGCTCTCATACGGCGCCTTCGGCAAGCGGAGCGGCTCGCTATCGTTCGGCTGGGGCGGCAAATCCTTCAAAGCTTGCAGCAGTTCGGCCGGCGTCTGGAAGCGGTCCTCGGGTCTCTTGGCCAGCATGCGCCGCAACAGCGCCCACATATCTTCGGACACCAGCGGATTGAGCTGCCGCACATCGGGCGGATCTTCTTGCAAATGCTTCAAAATGCGTTCGCCCAGTCCGCCATCCGGGAACGGTGGATTGCCGGTCAACATGTGATAGAGAGTGCAGCCGAGGGAATAAATATCGCTGCGAATATCGGCCGAGGCGCTGTCGCGCGCTTGTTCCGGGGCGAGATAATCGACGGTGCCGACCGTGCTGCCGGCGCGGGTGACGCGGAAATCGTCTTCGTCCGCCTTGCGCGCCAGTCCCAGGTCGGTGAGCTTGACGCGCATGCGGTCGTGATCGCGAGTTAGCAAGAAATTCGACGGCTTGATGTCGCGGTGCGTGATGCCCTGCTTGTAGGCGTGGTCGAGCGCCCGGACCGCTTGAATGAGAATGCGCCGCGATTCTTCGGGCGCCAGCCGGCCCCTGCGCTCGATGTAATCGTAGAGGTCGATGCCATCGACGAATTCCAGAGCGAGGAAGTGCCGGCCGTTGGCCTGGCCGTACTCGTACAGCGTGACGATGTTCTTGTGGAATAGCTTGGCGGCGTGGCGGGCCTCGCGGCGAAACCGCTCCAAGGTGTTCGGCTTGGCCGCCATGTTGACATCGAGCACTTTGAGGGCGACGACCCGGCCGAGCTGCTCGTCGGACGCTTTGTAGACGGTGCCCATGCCGCCCGTAGCGATGTGCGCCAGCACCTTGTACTTGCCAAGGCGATCACCAGGCTTGAGACGTTCGGAAGCCATTTATTTTTATACGCGCAGTCTCGAACGCGAGGCGAACGGAAGCAGTCTTCTTCTTATCTTATCCGAGAGAGTCAACCTGGAGAAGGCAAATAAGCGGATCGCGCCGGCGTCTACCCAGGCGAGCGGGGTTGCGTTAGCGCCCCGAGTTCCGCAAGCACTCGGGGCGCTAACGCAACCCCGCTCGCCAAAATCATTCGCGGCAAGCACTCGGGGCGCTGACGCAACCCCGCTCGCCAACGACACTGACCCCAAGATCCGCAAGCACTCGGGGCGCTAACGCAACCCCGCTCGCCAAAATCATTCGCGGGTCAGCGGATAGCCCTTGTCACGCCAACCGCGGATGCCGCCATCCATCGACACGACCTGGGTGTAGCCCATTCGCTGCAAATTCTCGGCTGCGAGGGCCGAGCGATAGCCGCCGCCGCAATAAAGGATGATTTCCGCTCCAGGGTCCGGCAAACGCGCCTCAATGTCGCGCTCGATGACACCTTTTCCCAGGTGGATCGCGCCCGGAAGATGATCGTGTGCCCACTCGCTCTCTTCGCGGACATCGACCAGACACAATTTCTCGCCCTGGTCGAGCCGCGTTTTTACTTCATCGACGGTCGTTTCGCGGACGTGCTTCTTCGCTTCCTGGACGAGATGCAGAAATCGAGGGGAATGGTGCTTGCCCATGAGATCGTCCTAATGCTCTCCGAGCCGCGCACGCAGCGCAGCGGAGTAAGCGGATGGCTGGGTGGCCCGCTTACTCCGCTGCGCTGCGTGCGCGGCTCGGATTTCCTTGATTCTTTACGTCGCCGGCATCACGTTGACGCGCTGGCCTTGGCGATCGAAGCGAACGATGCCGTCGGTCAGGGCGAAGAGGGTGTCGTCTTTGCCGCGGCCGACGTTGCGGCCGGGATGATAGCGCGTGCCGCGCTGGCGAACGAGAATGCTGCCGGCCGTCACCGAGCCGCCGCCGTAAACCTTGATGCCCAGTCGCTGGCTATTCGATTCCCGCCCGTTGCGTACCGAGCCTTGACCTTTTTTGTGTGCCATGTTGCCTCCCTCAAATGCTAATGCTATCCCGACCGCTCCCTAACGGTCGCGGCTCGGCGTCCTGCTACTGTTTCTTGCCTTCCTTCTGCGATGGCAAGGCTGGGGCGCTGAGCGAAGTTCCCCGGTAGATCCACTGCGGCGGCTGCACGAAGCGGATCTCCTCGGACTTTTGATAATAGCGATCGCCCAGGCGACGGAAGTTCAATTGCAGCGTCTTGCGCCGAATGATGGATTTCTCGCCGGGCTTTTCCGCGTCGTCGGTCACCGCCCAACCGTTGGACAGGCCCGAGATGAAAATACTGTAGTAATTGGCGTCGGGATCGACATCATCCCAGATGGCCACGCCGGTGACGGCGCGCGGCTCGGCGTTCTTTTTCGACGGTGGAATCGGCTCGGCCGCGATGGTCACCGAGTTCTTGATCTTGAGATAATCCGTCGGGTCTTCAAGCTGGCGGATGGCGTCCTGCACCCGGGGCAGAATTTGATCGTGATGCACCGTGTTGCGATCGCTCGTCACCAGCTCAAAGTCGGGAATAAAAGTGTGCGGCTGGGAAGTGTTGTTGATGACCTGATACCACAGATACCAACACACTTTTTGTCCTCGGCCGGGCACATTGACTTTGATAAGACGCGGATCCTTGAATTTGAAATCGAGGACCCAAATTTTACTGTCGGGCGAGTGAATGTCATCGGCATCTTGGACGTTGGCTCCCGGCTTGACAGTGCGCTCGTTGGGATTGATCGCCGCCGCCCATTGCACGGCCGCGAAAACCAGCAGCAGCGCCAGCAGCCCTAAACCCAAACGTCTGCCGAGTTTGCCGAACATGACCCCTCTCCTTCCCTCTCCGCGGGCAAGTCCACCGGAGAGTACGTGCGCGTACCCCCGGCGCTGTGCTCCGTTATGGATGATTGGTTATAACAGGTATTGTGCTTTGCGGTCAAGACGAAGCTACTTGGGGCGAGCGGGGTCGCGTCAGCGCCCCGAGTACTTCTCTCGGGGCGCTTACGCGACCCCGCTCGCCGAATGGGAGGGGGCTATGGAACTAACTTACGCATCTTATCTGAAATTAGATCAACTGCTCAATTTGCAAGAGCCGCGCTCGCAGCCGGCCGAGCATGATGAGATGCTGTTCATCATCAGCCATCAGGCTTACGAATTGTGGTTCAAATTACAATTGCACGAACTGGACAAAATCAAACGCGACTTTCTCGACAATCATTTATACGGCGCTATCGCCTCCTTCAAGCGCGTCCGCACCATCATGAAAGTGATGGTCGAGCAAATCGACATCCTGGAAACGCTGACGCCGATGTCATTCAATAGTTTCCGCGATCGCCTGGAACACGCCTCGGGCTTCCAATCGAGTCAGTTCCGCGAATTCGAGTTCGTGCTGGGTTACAAGCGCAAGGAAATGCTGGCCTATCAGCAGCCCGGCACTCCGGCTTACGAGAGCCTCGTTCGTCGTCTGAACGAGCCATCGGTCGTCGATTGTTTCTATTTGTTCCTCCAACACTACGGCGTCGTCATCCCGGTTGAGCTGCGCACGCGCGACCTCTCGTTGCCGTCCGTCCCGAACAAAATCGTCGAGGAGGGCCTCCTACGGCTGTACAAGAGCAAGCCCGACCTGGAAATTCTGTTCGAACTGATGACGGATTTCGACGAGGGATTTCAAGAATGGCGCTACCGGCACATTAAACTGGTGGAGCGAAGCATCGGCAGCAAGAAAGGCACCGGCGGCTCGCTCGGCGTCGAATTCCTCAAAAAATCGCTGTTTCATCCGATCTTTCATGACCTCTGGGCCATCCGCCACCAACTATGATTTTCGCCGTCGCTCCCGCCGTTTGGCATCGCTTCTGCATTCTTCTCTGTTAGGGAAACAAGACCGGGGGCATAACTGCCCCCGCTCGCCGAGCCGGAGCGAGAACGATGGCTCAGAAGAAAAAGAGATGGGTCCACAACGTGAAGACGGTATCCACCTTCCCGCCGGAGGGATTGTTCACCAAGGACGCCGAGACCATCGCCCGCAGCATGGCCAGCAAAAAGGTCAGCCCCAAAGGACCGGGATCGGGGCTGCGCATGATCCAATTCTTCATCAACCGGGCCGGCAAAAATCTCCCCCCGGCGCGGAAAAAAGAGCTGGAGAAAGCCAAGCAAATCCTCCAGGAAAAGATGCGGAAGCGGAAATAACCATTCCAGGAGGCGTCAATGTCTCCCGTGCCGAATCGTGCCTTCGACTTTTTGAAAATTAACCCGCGTCCCGGCAAGCCGCGCAGCCGAGGCGTGACGGAGATTCGCGGACCCTATTACACGCCGATGGGCAAGCGCTATCTCCAGGACATCCTGGAAACGATGGGCGTTTATATCGACACGCTCAAATTTGCCGCCGGCTCGTTTTCGCTGATGCCGCGTCCCATTGTCAAGGAATTGATCGATCTCTGCCACGCTCACGATGTTCTTGTCTCGACCGGCGGTTTCATCGAGCATGTGCTGACGCAGGGTCCGGAGGCGGTTCGCCGCTATCTCCGCGAGTGCAAAGAGCTGGGCTTCGACATCGTGGAGGTATCCAGCGGCTTCATCACGGTGCCGGCCGATGATTTGCTGCGCTTGGTCGAGGAAGTGCAGCGCAACGGGATGAAGGCCAAGCCGGAAGTTGGCATTCAGTTCGGCGCCGGCGGCGCTAGCACGAGCGCCGAATTGGAGGCGGAGGGAACGCGTGACCCGGAATGGGCCATCGCGCAGGCCCGGCGTTTCCTCGAAGCCGGCGCTTCCATGATTATGATCGAGTCGGAAGGCATTACCGAGAATGTCACGACCTGGCGCACGGGCGCCGCGAGTCGCTTTGTCAACGCCCTGGGATTGGACAAGATCATGTTCGAGGCCGCCGACCCGGAAGTGTTCGGCTGGTACATCAAGAATTACGGACCGGAAGTCAACCTGTTCGTGGACCACAGCCAAATCGTACAGCTGGAATGCCTACGTTCGGGCATCTGGGGCACCAAAAGCCTCTGGGGACGTGTGTTGACGTACAAAGGGTGATTTTGTCCGAGCGGCGAGCGGGGTTGCGTAAGCGCCCCGAGTGAAGTACTCGGGGCGCTTACGCAACCCCGCTCGCCGCTCCCTTATGGTGGCGCCTCCACATTGATTTTACGCTCCTGTTGTGCCACGATGCCGAAAGAGCACCGTCCGTACACGGAAGCATCAGGAGCGTGCCATGAACGAACAGCCCTACTGCGATTATCGTATGACCGTCCGGGTGGAGATCCCCAACCAACCCGGCCAGTTCGCGCGGCTGGCGACCCTGCTGGCCGAAGAGGGCGCCAACCTGGGCGCCATCGACATCGTGGAAGTCGCTCGCGATAAGATGGTCCGCGACATCACCTTCGATGCCCAGAGTGAAGCCCACGCCGATCATGTCATGCAGCGCCTCCGCTCCCTACCCGACGTGCGCGTGCGCTCGGCATCCGATCGCGTGTTTTTACTCCATTTGGGAGGAAAAATCTCCACCCGCGCCAAGGTCACGGTCAAGACGCGCAACACGCTGTCGATGGTGTACACGCCAGGGGTTGCTCGCGTCTGCCGGGCCATCAGCGAGGACAAGAAGAAGTCATTCGCTTTCACCTGTCGGGCCAACAGCGTGGCCGTCGTCAGCGACGGCACGGCCATCCTCGGCCTGGGCGACCTTGGCCCGGAGGCGGCCATGCCGGTCATGGAAGGCAAGATCATGCTCTTCAAGGAATTCGCCGACATCGACGGTTGGCCTCTCTGCGTGGCGACCAAGGACGTGGACGAAATCGTCCGCATCGTCAAGGCCGTCGCGCCGTCCTTTGGCGGCATCAATCTTGAAGACATCAGCGCCCCGCGCTGTTTCGACATTGAGGACCGCTTAAAGGTGGAATTGGACATTCCCGTCATGCACGACGATCAACACGGCACGGCGGTGGTGCTGTTGGCGGCGCTCCTCAACGCCTTGAAAGTAGTGGGCAAGAAGCTGGGTTCGATCAAGGTGGTGGTCAACGGCCTGGGCGCGGCGGGGACGGCGTGTTGCCGTATCCTGCTCGCCGCCGGGGTGCGGCGGCTGATCGGTTGCGATCGCAACGGCGCCGTGCTCGACGTGACACAGGACAATCTTGCCGAAGCCGGCAAGGACCTCCGCGGCGCCATCCGTTTCGACAATCCCTTTTCGGTCCTGCACGAGGTATTGAAAGATGCCGATGTTTTCATCGGCCTCTCGCGGGGGAACATCCTGACGCCGGCCGATCTGCAAATGATGGCGGCCGATCGCATCGTCTTCGCGATGGCCAATCCCGACCCGGAAATCGCTCCGGATCAAGCGTTGCCGCACTGCCGCATCCTCGCCACCGGCCGCTCCGATTATCCCAACCAGGTCAACAACCTGCTCGCCTTCCCCGGCATCTTCCGCGGCGCGTTGGACGTGCGCGCACGGGAGATCAACGAGCCGATGAAGCTGGCCGCCGCCCACGCCATCGCCGAGAGCATCCCGGAGGACCATTTGACCGAGGATTACATCGTGCCAAGCGTTTTCGAGAAGCGCGTGGTCCGCGCGGTGGCGCGGGCGGTGGCACGAGCGGCGCATGAAAGCGGCGTCGCCCGCCGGCGCGAACGGGGGGTGCATTGAGAGCGAAGGTGTTTTGCCCAACCAGCGCAGCAGATGGGCAACAGCGTGCTATTTACAGACCGAGGAGCCGACGGAGACGATCCTCGACAATGGCCAACGTAGCAACGTTAAGGCTGCCCCATAAATCGATGAGCCGGCGCCGATCGATGGAGCGGATCGCATCGCAGAGAATCACGCTGGGTCTTCGCAGACCGCCCTCCGGGGGATTTACAGGGATATGAAGCGGCAGCAGCCGGATGCTCGAGGTGATAGGCAAGACAACCGCTAGACCCGATAGCCCAGCATTGAAGGAATCGACCGAGACGATAAGCACCGGCCGCGAACCGCCCTGCTCGTGCCCGAAAGTCGGATCAAGGTCAGCCAGCCAGACTTCGCTTCGTTGGGGCGAGGGAACGCTACTCATGAGGACTGCTCCGGTGAGGGAGACGGAGTATTGCCTTCTTCGGCCCATCGTTCCGGCGCATCGAGGCCGTCCATCAGCGTGCTGTCCCACAAGCGGCGCTCGGACTCGATTTCCGCCCAGGCCGCGGGATCGGCTCGCAGCGCCGCGTAACCTGCGTTGACGGCATCCCAGAATCGCCGATCGTATTGTTCATTGACGGCACGTTCCAGCATCTCCGCAACGGATACGCCTGCCCAACTCGCCATCTCCTCAAGACGGGCGAGGGTCGTTTCGGAGATGGGGATATTTGATTCGGCCATGTGATTTCCCTCCACGAACCTTTTGGGCACTATACCATATCGATAACTCAGCCACGAGTCGGTCTTATCTATCCTCGTTCCGGCTATCGACGATGAGGCGAACGAATTGCCCGTTGCGATCCCCTGCTTTGCCCATTACAAAATACAAGGGACATTTGCCGAAGCCTCGAAGGTGAGGATGAAACTAACATGGCGCTGTTCAGCCGTATCTACTTCAACGCCGTCTTTGGGGCGCTGGGAGGGTTGCTTGGCTGGATGCTGTTCGGCGTCTTCGGCGACAAAAACGTCCCGGACAGCGATCGCTTTTGGTTCAGCCCTCTGTTTTGGCAATTGCTGGAAGGCGGCGCGCTCATCGGCGGGTCCATCGGCTATTTCGTCGTCAGTGTGGAAGCCATCCGCGATCGCTCGCTCTTGCGTTTCGTGCGTCTGGCCGCCTATGGCGTGGTGCTGGGCGCCTTGGGCGGCGGCGTGGGCATTCTCCTTGGCGAGTGGGTGAATTATCTGCTGGTCGGTTGGATGGGGGCGAGCCGCGATCGCCCGCTCTTGCACCTGTTCGGCGCGATGTTCGCCCGCGGTCTGGGATGGATGTTTCTGGGTATTACCGTTGGCTTTAGCGAGGGCGTGGCCGCGCGCTCGCTGGGCAAGTTCAGCTACGGCACGCTGGGCGGGGCTATCGGTGGTTTTGTCGGCGGCATGCTGTTCGGCTTGGCCCTGGAGAAAGCCAATGCTGCCGAGGGACACGCCTCGCTCTGGGGCGCGGTCGGTCTGATTATCCTGGGCGCCTGCATCGGTTCGCTGTCGGCGCTGGTTCAGAGCGTGTTTCAGCCGGCCTCCGTTAAGGTGTTGCGCGGCTGGCAGGAAGGACGCGAGTATCCGTTGGATAAAATAGATAATGTGCTGGGCCGCGATGAACATGCCGACATCGCCCTGTTCCGCGACATGAAAGTCGAAAAGAAACACGCCCTTATTCAGCGCGAGGGACAGCGCTATCTGTTGTTAAATAACGACGCGCCGTCGGAATGGACGCGCGTCAACGATCGGCCGGTGTTGCAGTACTGCGATTTGCACGACGGCGATCGCATCCAACTCGGCAATGTCATCCTGCGCTTCCAGACGCGCGCGGCCGTGGAGAGAAAACGAAGAAGCCAAGGTCAAAAATGAACCGCCAAGGGATGGCGAACGGCCGGCGTCAGCCGGCTGGTCGAGGCTTCAACCAGCCGGCTGACGCCGGCCGTTCGCCATAGACTTCAACCAGCCGGCTGACGCCGGCCGTTCGCCATCCCTTGGCGGTTCATTTGATGAGGACAAACAAGCTGTGCAATTATGCCCGCGATGTCAGCGTGCGAATCCGCGTGAAGCGGTGTACTGTTATTTCGACGGCATTGTCCTGCACCAGGGCGTCGCCGGCGTGGCGCTTCCGGGACAGCTGCCGCAAGAGTTCGTTTTCCCCTCGGGGCGGCGCTGCAAGACGTTCGATGATCTCGTGCAGGGCTGCCAGTATGAATGGGAAGATGCCCGGTCTCTGTTGCACAATGGCGATTTCGCGCGCTATTTCGCCCAGGTTGGCCGGCACGACCTGGTACGCATCGCCCAGGAAAACCAGAACCAGCCGGACCCCGACATCGGACTGCACACCTTCCTCGGCCAGCTGCCCGCCAGCCAGATTCAGGGGCCGCGCCTCGACTTGAATCCGCGCCGCCTTATGCTCGCCGGCGTTCGGCCCGGCGAACAGCGGCGCGTTGCCTTGACGATCCTCAACCAGGGCAAGGGACTGCTGCAAGGCAAAGTCACGGTCTCCGAGGGCGGACATTGGCTCCGGATCGCCGATGGCAATTCTTCCGTCGATGGCGCTGCCGGCTCGTCCGGCGAATGCGCCCTCAAGACGGCGAAGTCGCAACAAATTCATCTCCACATCGATGCGCGCGGCTTGACGGCGCCGCAGACATACAGCGGCAAATTGACGGTCATCACCAACGGCGGCATCTCCGAGGTGGCGGTGCGGCTGGATGTCGCCAGCGTCCCCTTCGCGCGGCCGCCGTTTCAGGGGGCGGCCAGTCCCCGGCAGATCGCTGAGCGCATGCGCGGCAATCCCAAACAGGCGGTCCCGCTTTTGGAGAACGGCGAGATCGCCCAGTGGTTCCAGGTCAACGGTTGGGCCTATCCGGTGTCCGGGCCGCCGGCGCGCGGCATCGCCGCCGTGCAGCAGTTCTTCGAGTGCATGGGCCTGTCCAAACCGCCACCCTTGCAGCTATCCGACCAGGAATTTCAGTTCTTGTGTACGCCGCCGGAGGTGGTGCAGGCGCGGGTCACCTTGCGTACCAACTCCAAGAAATGGGTCTACGCCCAGGCCGACAGCGATAAACCCTGGCTGCGCGTGACCACGCCGTCGGTCAGCGGGCCGCAACAGACGCAGATTGCTTTCGAGGTCGATTCGACACTCATGGATGTGGGCGGATTGCATTTGGGGACGATCCTCATCAACGCCAACGCGGGCCAAAAGCTGGCGGTGCGCGTGCAGGTCAACTGCAATCGCCCCCATGAGCCGTTCACGCGCCGCCTACTGCGGCCGTTTTTCGTGGGTGCATTTCTCGCCCTGATGCTGCGCCTGTTGCTGACGGGGCCGGCCGACCTGTACGCGCGCGGCTGGGGACAAGCACAAGACGCGGTCTGGCCGCAGGCGCCGTGGATTTACACGACGGGGGCAGAGAATCATTTCGTGAAGCTGTTCATCCTGGCGACATGGTGGGTTGGCATTTTTCTTGGAGCCAGTCTGGTGTGGCGGCGCGGCGGGCGCTTGACGGATGTGTTTTGCGGCGCCGTGGCCGGCGCCTTCGCCGGAGTCATTGGCGCGGGAACACTCGGTTCTCTGCTACTGGTCTTCGATGCCGTGCCCGGCGCGATGCTGACGCGCTGGACCTCGGAGCGGCCCAACGCTTTCGCCGATGCGCCGGCCTTGTGGATGGGGTTATGGATCGTGTTGGCCTCGGCGAGTTGGGCGCTTTTGGGCGGCGGAGCCGGGTTTTTGCTGTCGGGTCTGGGGCAGCGGGGGCTGGGTCTGCTGGGCGCTGCTGCCGGCCCGCTGGTTTGGCTATTTCGCCAGTGCGGAATGGAACGCGCGGCCGCGTTTTTCCTTCTAAAAGGATGATGCCTGGCGAACGGCCGGCGTAAGCCGGCTGGTGGAGTACCAGCCGGCTGACGCCGGCCGTTCGCCCCACCAGCCGGCTGACGCCGGCCGTTCGCCAGGAATCGGTTATTTCGGATTTCGGATTTCGGATTTCGAATTTCCACACCGCGGGGAGAATTTCGACTTTCGCAACTGTTGCCGGTTTTGTTTTGGTATGTTAGAAAAAGGTGTTCTCCCCCGTCTGGCCCGGAAGGATTTTCGGCGATCGGCGGTCGTTGCGTTCGTTTCGTAACGATCTTTCCAACCTCACGCCGGGGCCTCGACCACCAGGTGGCGACAACTCGACGAGCGAGGACGGACGAACAGATTATCTCCACGGTTCCAGGACATCACACAACCATGACGTCACCATCAACTCAGCCGAAGATTCACGTCGAGCGCATGATGTACCGCAGTAGCATCGCCATCACCGGAGAGTCGGCGGCCAGCTACGCGCTCATCAAGCTCATCCCGGCCGGCGGCGGCGGCGGCAAGCCCCTCGATCTCAATCTGGCACTGGTACTCGATGTCAGCGGCTCGATGTACGAGGAAGACGGCACCGGCATCGCCCGCCTCAAACGCATTCAGGACGCCGCCATCGCCGCCATCAACAAACTCAAGCCGGACGATACCATCTCCATCATCGCCTTTGCCCACAATTCCCAGGTTGTGTTGCCGCCAACCAAGCTGGCCCAGAAAGACCAAATCATCGATGTCATCAACCGAATCGATATGTTCGACGTCGATCCCGGCGGGACGGCGATGGACCAGGGCATTACCCTGGGATTGGGGGAGGTGGAAAAGAACGCCGGCACCGGCACGCTGACGCAGCTGGTGGTGTTGACCGACGGCGAAACGTCCGGCGAGACGGCGTGCCGACAGCTGGCCGAGCAGGCCGGACAAAAGGGCGTTCACTTCAACGTCATCGGCGTCGGCACCGAGTGGAACCAGGGGCTAATCAAGGATCTGGCCAAGCTGGCCCAGGGCGATTGGGGCTACATCGACGTGAATGACGCCGCGGCCGCCGAACGCGTCTTCGTGCAGCAGTTCGAGGCCCTGGCCGCCACCGGCTTCCTCAACGTCGAGATGCACCTGCGGCCGATGAAGGACATCAAAATCAAGCGCGTTCGCATGGTCGTGCCGGAGATCAAGGAGCTGACCACCAACGAGGTCGAGGAGCGCCACTTGGTCGCCCAGCTGGGCACGCTGGAACGCGATAAGCCGACCCGCTATATCCTCGATTTGAGTTTGCCCAAACGTCCCGACGGCAAGTTCCGCATCGCCGACATCGAGATCACGTTCGATCCGGGCACCGGCAATCGGGAGTCGAGCGGGGCGTATCCGCTGGAAGTGACGTACTCAGCCCAGCAAGGCTACGTCAATGCCGAGGTGGCACGGCACATCGACGAGGTGCAGATTTTCGAGCTGAACAAGAACTTACAGCAGGCGATTGCCACCAACAACCAGCAGGAAGCGCAGCGCGTCGCCCAGAACATCGAAAAGAAGGGCGAGCTGATGGGACCGCGCGCCGCCAAGAAAACGATGCTGGCCCGGCAGGTGTTGCAGGAACTCAACGCCGGCGGCCGCGTCTCAAAAAAGACGCAGCTGGCCGTGGACGATATGGCGCGAGCGGTCGAGGAAACACCGCTGGGATAAGGATAGGTGGTTGGGTGGTTAGGTGGTTAGGTGGTTAACAACCCAACCACCTAACCACCTAACCACCCAACCACCTCGCAAGGGCGGGTGAGCAAACATTAAGAATCCAAAAAACGCTGAGGTTATATCACCATGGTGAAATGTCCGTTCTGCCATTTTGAAAATGAAGAGGGCGCGCTGTTCTGCGAGCAGTGCAAGTCTGACTTGGGCGCGGCGGCGATGCCGGTGGCGCATGCCGAGCCGGTCGAAGGCATTCCGACGGCGGAACCGCTGTCGGCCGAGCCGTATGAGGCCATCCCGCTGGCTGCCGCCGAGGCGATGCCCTTCGCCGCCGAACCCGTCGAAGCCCAGCCGCTGCCCGCCGTGCCACTCGCCGAATCGGAGACGAAGGAAACGCCTCCGGAGCCCCCCGCGCCTCAGGCAGTAACTCCGACCCCCGTACCGGCACCGCATGCGCCCGCGGCTGCGGCGCCGGCCGCCGTACCCGCGGCGGCGCCGCCCGTGGGTGCCGTTCTGCCGGCCGGCTCGCAACCCCGCTTGCTCGTCTTGCGCGGACAGAAACGCAATGTCGAATACCCCATTTATGAGGGACTCAATTTTATCGGTCGTGCCGATGAGAAGCCCGTGGACATCGATCTGGAAGACCAGGAGCCGCCCGACCGCATCTGGTGCTCGCGCCAACACGCCTGCCTCAGCTTCGAGAACAACGAGTTGTTCCTCGAAGATCTAAACAGCGCCAACGGAACCTACGTCAACCGGACGCGCATCTATCCCGGCCAAAAGCGCCAGCTCGCTCCCAACGACATCATTCAGATCGGCAACGTCCAGTTGAAGGTCGTCGTTTGAGGAACACTAACCACCCAATCACAGAGAACACAGAGAAAGACACAAAGAAAAATCAAAAAAGAGAAACAAAGGGGTTTTTCTTCTTTTGGACCTTCTTCTGTGTCTTTCTCTATGTTCTCTGTGACTGTGTAGTTAGCTCCCTTCTGGTTGGATGCCATGGTGCAAACATGCGGTAAGTGTTCGCGAGCCAATCCCGCCGAGGCCGTCTTCTGCTATTTCGACGGTTTCGCCCTGGGCAGCCGTTCGCGCAACGGCGGGCCGGTCGCCGTCGGTGTCCAGGCGTTCGCCTATCCGTTCGTCTTCCCTTCCGGTCGTTCCTGCCGCAGCTTTAACGAATTGGCCCTCGCTTGTCAGGATGAGTGGGAGGCGGCCCGCGACCTGCTCCGCCGGGGCCACATGGAAAACTTCTTCAGCAGACTTGGGCGCGCCGATTTGGCCTCGGCCGCCAAGGCGGCAGCCAACTTCCCCGATGCCGATCTCGGACTCGATCAGCTCCTGGAAAAATTGCCCACGGACGTGCTCGACGAACCGCATCTGAGCCTGGAGACTCGCGAGATCAACCTGGGCGTCCTGGAGGTCGGCGTTGTGCGGCAATTCCAGCTGCACATGGAAAATCAAGGCATGCGGCTGATTTCCGGCACCGTTACCGCCGTCGATGCTCCCTGGCTAAGCCTGGGCGAGGGCGCCAGCAATGAGAAACATTTCCACTTCCAGCACGAATTGAAAATTCCCCTCCACGTCCGCGGCGACAAGCTCCGCGCCAACAACAACCCCCTGGAGGGACATCTCGAAGTGGAGTCCAACGGCGGCTCGTTCATCGTCGCCGTTCGCGCCCAGGTGCCGGTCAAGCCGTTTCCTTCCGGAGTGTTGACCGGTGCCAGGAGTCCGCGTCAGGTTGCCGAGAAGGCCAAGGCCAACTCGAAAGAGGCCGCGGTGCTGTTCGAGAACGGCGTCGTCGCTGAGTGGTACAAGAGCAACGGCTGGACTTATCCCGTCCAGGGGCCGGCCGCCTCCGGCCTGGGCGCCATCCAGCAGTTCTACGAGGCGCTGGGTTTGACCGCTCCGCCCAAGGTCGAGATCAGCACCAACCGCATCGACCTCTCCGGCACGCCCGGCGAGCAACTGCGTTGCACCATCGAGGTGAAAAGCCAGGAAAAACGGCCGGTCTACGCGCACGCCGTTAGCAATCAGCCGTGGTTGGAGGTTAGCCGCGCCAGGCTCTCCGGCCGCGTCGCCGCCATCCATTTGACCGTGCCCTCGGTGCCCGACAAGGAAGGTGAGACACTCAACGCCAAGCTGATCGTCCAGTCCAACGGCAATCAGCGCTTCCTCGTGCCGGTGACGCTGCAAATCGGGGGGAACTTCTTTTTTGGGGATGCCGGCGAGCGGGGTCGCGTAAGCGCCCCGAGGGAGGAGGCTCTCGGGGCGCTTACGCAACCCCGCTCGCCAGGAGATGTCGGGGCGCTTACGCAACCCCGCTCGCCAGTCGTCGTCGTGCCCTCAACCATCGTCGCCAAAAGGTCCGGTGCGCATCGCCGCAATGCGGTCAAGCAGACGCCGTTCTGGGTCCACCTGATTCCTGCCGCGTTGCTGTTGGCCGCCGTGCTCCTTGCCGTGGTCATCGATCGCTCGCTACCGCCGCCGGCCGGCACGGTCAATAAAGATGAGGACATCCGCCATCCCGCCGATGACTGGAAATACGATGTCAAGGACCCCGAACCGCACATCAACGTCCGCTTCGATCCGGAGAAGGAACGTTTTGGCCTGGAGATGACGCAGCAGAAAGATCCAGACAATCCCGATAAATTCAAACGACTCACCTACGATGAACACGGCAGAAGCAACAACACCGTCATTAAAATCGATGGCTTTGAATACAAGTTCGGCAACGTGACGCCGAGCAATGTGTGGGGCGGCTCCAGGGGGCGGTTGAAGCAAGTGCCGATCACCAGTGGTGGCCGCAGGGGCTGGGAATCGACGATGGAGTTCACCAACGAAAAAGTCGAGGTGCTTCAGCACGTCGAGATCGTTCCCGGCCAATCGGGTTATTTGGATACCGTATTGGTCTATTACACTCTCCGCAACAAGGATGAGGGAAAGCACAAAATCGGTATTCGCGTGATGATCGATACGTTCATCGGCGCCAACGACGGCGTTCCTTTCACCATTCCGGGCAAGAAGGGGTTCGTCGATACCAAGGCGGAATACACACGGAAGGACATCCCCGATTACATCGAAGTCATCGAGAACCCGAATGACCCGAACAATGCCGGCACGGTGGCGCGCATGGGGCTGAGCCATCTGCGCTTGCCCGGCATCGACCTGGAGGACATGGAGAGGTTGCGCATTTGCCGTTTCCCTGGAACCAACGCAGGCTGGGACGATTGGAGAGTCGAACCCATGCGGGCCGACGACCGAAACGACAAGGGCGATTCCTGCGTTGTCATGTACTGGCCCTATGAAACGATGAATCCAGGTGAAACACGGTATGTTGCTTTCACCTACGGCCTCGGCTCCGTGGAGATTGGCGGCAGCAACCTGGCGCTGAGCGTGCCCTCTTCTGTGCAGCCGGATAGCGAGTTCGTGGTCACCGCCTACGTCTGGAACGCCAAGAAGGGCGACAAGGTGACGCTGACTGTTCCCGCCGGGCTAAAGCTGGCCGGCGGCGAGAGCGAAGAGAAAATCATCGAGGAGGGCGGCGGACGCAGCCAGGTGTTCTGGCGCCTGCGCAGCGGCGGCAGCGGCGAATACACGCTGGAGGCGGCCACCGAAAAGGCCAAGGCGAAGTCGAAAAAGGTGATCGTCAAGGCGACGAGTATATTTGGATAATGGCGAGCGGGGTCGCGTTAGCGCCCCGAGTGCTTCCCTCGGGGCGCTAACGCGACCCCGCTCGCCACCCCGTTGTGGCGGGTCTCCGGACCCCGCCACGGTCCGCGACCGAAGGTCTCCGCCCCTGCACAGACGTGGAGACCTTCGGTCAGAGCCGGTGGCCCGGTCCGGAGACCGGGCCACAACGTGGGTGGGACCTTCGGTCAGAGCCGGTGGGCGCCCCGAGGGAAGCACTCGGGGCGCTAACGCGACCCCGCTCGCCAGGCGGAGCACTCATGTCCTTTCGTTTGTTCATCTACTATTGTGCCATCTGCGGCGGCTGGGCCGCGTTTTTGACCTGGGGCGTCCTC
This sequence comes from Gemmataceae bacterium, assembly GCA_035653735.1. Taxonomy (GTDB): domain Bacteria; phylum Planctomycetota; class Planctomycetia; order Gemmatales; family Gemmataceae; genus JAJPHU01. Next base: position 2,365 of record DASRBG010000109.1, on the reverse strand, counting down.
GCCGCCACGGGTTTGCGCGGCCACGTCAACCTCTATCTCTGGGCGACGCTGACCGGCGCTTTGCTCGGCATGATTCTCGCCGCGGCCATCGGCACCGTCGATGCCCTGCTCAACGCCGTTGGATCGCAGCGGTTCGTCCGTGTTGGCGTTTGTTTGGTCATTGGTCTTTTGGGCGGGACGTTCGGCGGTGTTGTCGGCGAGTTTCTGCACAGCAAGCTCCATTTTCCCATCTTTATTGGCTGGATGCTGACGGGGTGCTGTATTGGTGCTTCCATCGGCATTTACGATCTGTTACGCTCATTATTCACCAGGGGCGAAACGCGGGCGCCTTTGAAAAAAACGCTCAACGGCGTCTATGGCGGCTTGATGGGCGGATTCCTCGGCGGCCTGCCGTTCGGCCTTCTGACGGGAAGCACGGCCATTCCGCGCACCGATTTGGCCATTAGTCTGGTCATTCTCGGCCTGTGCATTGGCTTATTGATCGGTCTGGCTCAGGTGTTCCTCAGGGAAGCCTGGCTCCGAGTGGCCCAGGGTTTTCGGGCCGGCCGCGAGCTGCTTCTGGCCAAGGACGAAACAACCATCGGCCGGTCGGAGAGTTGCGATCTCGGCTTATTCGGCGATAATACCATTGAGCGGCTGCACGCACGCATTCTGCTCCAGGAGCAGCGTTACTTGCTCGCCGACGCCGGCACGCCCGGCGGTACGTACCTGAACGAGGAGCGCATCAACAAGCCTACGCCGTTGAAATCCGGTGATAAGATCCGGGTAGGAAACAGTGTGATCGAGTTCGGCGAGAGACAGAGAAGGAAATAGGACATACCCCCATGCCGTTAGTGATCCGGTGCCCCCATTGTCAGAAACCGATGCAGTTGGCCGACAATTCGGCCGGCAAGCAATTCCGCTGTCCCAGCTGTCACAATCCCTTCACGGTCGGCGGTGGACAGCCGGCTTCCGTGGGCGCCGCGGCAGCAGGAGGAAGCAGTAGCGCCAGCGCGGCCGTGGCCACGCGCCCGGTCGCGCCGGCGACGACGCCGCGTCCTCCCGCCGTGCCCACCGTGGACGGCGGCAGCATCAAGGCGGCTCCCCCTCCTTTGAAGGAATGCCCCGCATGCAAGGCGGAAATCCCGGAAGGCGCGATCGCCTGCATGGATTGCGGCTACATGATTCACCCAGAGGCCGCCGCCGCCGAGATGGAGGGCACGCCCAATCTCTGCCCCAACCCGGCCTGCGGCGTCGCCAATCCGCCGGGCGAACGGAACTGCCAGCGTTGCGGCACCGTTTTGCCTACCGCGCCCGGCACCATCATGCACGGCCGCTACCGGATCGAGCGCCTTCTCGCCATGGGCGGCTTCGGCGCTGTCTACCTGGCAAGCGACATCAAAGCGGGCAACCGCCCCGTGGCCATCAAGGACATGATCTGTGCCGATCCCCAGGAATTCGCCATCCGCTTGAACTTCTTCCACCGCGAGGCCGAGATCCTTCGCTCCCTGGAAAAAATCCCCATCGTGCCGCGCGTTTATGACCTCATCGAGCAGGGCCAAAGCGCTCATCTTGTCCTCGAGTTCATCCGCGGCCAAGATCTCCTCAAACTGATGGAGACCAACAATAACAAACCGTTCTCGGTCGAACAGGTTATCGAGTGGGGCAAGAGCATTTGCGACGTGCTGCAACACATGCACACGCAAGCGCCGCCGATCGTGCATCGCGATTTGAAGCCGGACAACATCATGTTGCTGGAGGACAATAGTTCGATCAAGATGATCGATTTCGGCACGGCCCGCGACCTGGGGCGAACGGTCAAGGAGAAGCTGGCGGCTAAGACGCGCGTCTATACCGAGGGTTACGCGCCGCCGGAGCAGATCGTTGGCAAACCGGAGCCGCGCAGCGATTTGTTCGCTCTTGCCGGGACGATGTATCACCTGGCTACCGGCAAAGCACCGGAAGGCTTCTACACGGCCCGCGAGCTGGAGACGCAGCTGAACGATTCCCCGAGCACGATCCCAGCCGACCAGCGTTGGTTCTTCGAGCTGATCAAGATCAATCTGTCCGAGGACGTGAACGATCGCTATTTCTCGGCGCGGGAGATTAAGGCGGATCTACAACGGCATCGCGTCACCAAGGAGGTCCCTTGTCCGAAATGCCAGCAGATCAACAAAGTGCGTGAACCGTATTGCTGCAAATGCGCCGAGCCGTTGACCGACCCCATGCCGCCGTGCCATCACTGCGGCAAGATCAACCGCATGGGCAGCCGTTGCTGCATCCACTGCGGCAATCGCTTACGGTGATGTCTATGTCCTCGACCCCATCGAACCTGAATACCCCCCGTGTTGTGGCACGGTCTCCGCGTGTTGTGGCACGGTCTCCG
>DASRBG010000108.1:0-37321 GCA_035653735.1 Gemmataceae bacterium | reverse complement strand
CCTAAGATCCTGCAGCGCCTTGAGGGTGCGTAGGTACAGGCGGTGCAAGCGCTCCACCATCGCCGCTGCCCTCTCCAACGCCTCGGACTCGCTCAGCCGCATGGTCTTGTAACTCTCGCCCTTCTTTGCCTGCCGTGGGGCGAAAGTAGCGTGAGTCGTCCAAGTGCTCAGAGCATCCTGCCATCGCCAAAGCAACACTTGCCACTGAGCCAGTTGATCTACCAGCAGCTGCTCCTGTGCATTACACGGTTTCCAGGCTTCCATCAGTTCGGCACGGACTGCCGCGAAACGTGCTCGCTCCCAAGGGCCGCAATCATCCTGGACGGTGAGAGCGGCGCGGTAGCCGCTGCGGATCTCGTTGCGGGCGGCTTCTTTGATCTGCTCCCAGCGCTGAAGGGCAAGGGCCGGGTCCTTGCGGGTCAGAGCATCGAGGTCGAACCAGCTTACCTCATCTGGTGGGGCATTCAGGGCGCGATCGATGCGTCCGGGACTGTTCTCAGCGGCACGCTGGCGAGCTTCATGCAGGGACAGGTCACCATACTTGCGATACTCTTCGACTTTCTCACCGAAGCCCCGCGCCAGTTCTCGGGCCAACTCATTCAACTCGGCTTGAGCGGCCGAATGCTCTGCGCTGTGGACTGGCTCGCGACCGCGGGAGACCGTTCCTTGGGCGCCGTTGGCTGAGCCGTTCCGCTGTGCTAGGCTCATACAACCTCCTTCGCTCCGTCGGCAGGCAGGCATGGACCGGCCATGTTTACCTGCTTCTCGACTGTGTTCACCTGAAGGACCGGCAAGGCCAGTTTACGCACCGTGGCCAGCGTCTTGATGGCGGACAGGTAGCGCTTATGAGCACGGTCGATGCTCTTCTGATAATAGGTGCCCAGCTCCAGGGACATAGAGTTCTTGCTGGCGTAGATCGCCTCCAGATGGTACACGTGTAACCAGCAGGTGCCGATGCGTTCCGCCAGCAGCCGCTCCTGCGGCGTTGGGGCTGGACCGGCCAACTCGCCGCGCATGATCTCCAGCTTTTGCCGCAATCCCTCGCCGACAGCCAAATCCTTCCCCGCGAACTTTCGAATGAGAGCGTCGTCGGTGTGTCTGGCCAGGTTGCCGCAGGCTTCCAGCCAGTGAGGCATTTTCAACATCTCACGCAGGATGGGAAGAGTCTTCTCGTCCCCCTTCTGCGCCTGATCGAGCAATTTGCGGAGTTCGTTCGCATCGGTCGGAACAAGCGTATTCGTGTCGTTTGCGGTTGCCACGTCTTCTTCTCCATTCACCCCGGTTGTGCTGCCGGAACCCGGCGACCACGAGGGCGGCACGGGCCAGCAGATCGGCCAAGTCGTTCAGTTCGTTCACGGAAGTATCGAGGGTCTCAAGTTCGACTCGATTGGCTCGCTGGACAGCTTGCTCTGCCCCTCGTTTTTCACGCTCGAGGGCATCCATCCGTGCTATGAGTTCGGCATCGGGACCGGTGCCAATGTATTCGCGGACGACGCGGCCGTTGACCTTTATCGAACGCGTGTAGTAGCGGCCCTTGTCCCAGCCCACTTTATGTTACCTCCTCGTGCTTGCCCCGCTTTCAGCCTAGCGTAAGTCATGCTCTGTCTGCAAATTCACTTTACTTATGTTCCCTTGAATGCAGCACAACCCTCTGATGGGAGCATTTGCGTCCGTCCGCTGTTTTGGCATCGCATGCCGTTACCGGGGTTGCCCCGCGAAGGAATCATTCAAGGGCCAGGGGTGACAACAACATTGCGAGATCGAAATCAGGGTAGAGCCTGGCATCGGATATGGGTTGGCGAAACAGTGAGCCCAAATCACCCAGCGCTAGATGGCGAAACTATTCGGGAAGATACACCAAGCATCCGACCACTACTCATGGTGCCGAGGTGGATTAAACCTCCGCGCCGAACGCTTCGACACTAATTGACCTCGGTGTGTCCGGCCTCAGCAGGTTGCATAGATTGCATTCTGCCGCTCGGTCGATGTGGCCGACGCAGTTTGACGGAATCGCAAGTCGTGCGGATGTGAGATGGACCGACGCGAGTTACAGATGTAACCGACCGTGGGTCCGCCACGTTGGACGACGACCACTGGCGCGATGACACTGCGGCGGCAAGTTTGGTACTGACTCCTCCACATCCCGGTCGCTTCGCCGGTCTCGGCCGATTACTTCACGATCGCCTTGCGGAGCGCTTGCTGGAACCCGGATGTCACGTTGGGCAGGCCAGACTGCATCTGGATGAACATGACCGCTGCGACACCGAGTTCGGGGTCCGCCCAACTCTCGGTCCCATAGGCCCCGCCCCAGCCGAACGCGCCCACCCCGCGCCCACCGCCCTTGGCCTTGTCTTCAACGACCCTGACCCCGAGGCCGAAGCCATGCCCGGCCGTCATGGGCGGGAACCACTCGGCGAACAGCTTGCTGACGTGGTTCTTGGCCATCAACTCCACCGTCTCGGGCTTCATGATCCGCTTGCCGTTGAGCGCCCCTTTGTTCAGGAGCATGACCTCGAGCTGCATGTAGTCGTGGGCGGTGCTGAATAGCCCGCCGGCCCCGGAGTAGTACTTCCACGGCCCCTCGCCGAATAGGTGCTTCTCCACCCGGAATCCGTCCTTCCGGCTGCTGTGGATGCTCACCAGCCGAGCCTTCTTCCCCTCCGGCACGTTAAACGACGTGTCCTTCATGTCGAGCGGTTTGAACAGATTCTCTTGCAGGAACTCTTCGGCCGTCTGGCCGGACGTGATCTCAACGATCCGCAGGAGTGTGTCGAAGCCGGCGAGCGCAGAGTATCGGAACTTCGCCCCGGGCTGGAAGTCCAGCGCCGCTGCCCCGAGACGGGGGACGTAGTCGGCGAGCGTGTCGTCCGGCCTTCTCTCGATCTTGTTCACCAGCGACCCCGGGCCGGGGTTAAGTCCGTCGCCGGAGCTCATCAGCCCGGACGTGTGGGTGAGCAGGTCCTTAACCGTGATGTCCCTCTCTGCGGGAACGAGCTTCACGCCCTTGGCGTCCTTCGCCCACTTCTCGGCCACGGCGACCCTCTGCTCCTTGAACTCGGGGATGAACTTGCTGACCGGGTCGTCCAGAGTGAGCTTGCCGCGCTCCATCAAGATCAGCACGGCCACCGCCACGACCGGCTTGGTCCCCGACATCATCCGGAAGATGTCGTCCTTCTCCATCTTTGCCCCCGTCGGCGCGTCGCGGATCCCTTGGGCCTCGAACCACACGAGCTTGTTGTTCCGGACGATCGCGGTGACGGCCCCGGCGATGACCTTCTTGTCGATGTTCTTCTGGATCACTTCCCGGACCTTGTTCAGCCCGTCGCGGGAAATTCCCACCTCCTCGGGCTTGTGGAGTGTCCAGCCGAAACGGTCCTTGGAGTCGTCTGCGTACACCGCCTCTGGCAGGAGCACACCTGCCGCCAGAGCGATCGCCAATATCAGGAAGACACGGTGTGAGTTCGTTGTCATCAGTTCATTCCTCTCGTGGGATAGATTGAGGCCATCTTCACACGGCGGGTGGCGTCGGGGCGTGCGGCCGGGCCTTCTCTCGCCTGGCGGTTCACGTCCCGGCGAGGTCGCCGTATCGGGCCTCCCCTGTCACGGGGTCCTTGCCAACCGTGCCTGTGAAGATGACCTTGCCCTGGTCGATGGCGATTTCTAGCCCATGACGGTGGGGATCATCGGCCCGGCTTGATCAGCCCCCGTTGCCCGAGCCAGTCCCCGTACCGCTCGATCCAGCCGTCCACCGGCAGCCCCTTCCGGGTCATGCCGAAGCCGTGGCCTCCCTTCTCGTACACGTGCAGCTCGGCCGGGCGGCCAGCGGCTCGCCAAGCCCCGTACAACCGCGCGCTGCTGGCCTCGGCGAGCTGGTCGTCGGCGGCGCAGAGGACGAACAGAGGCGGGGCGTCCCGAGGCACCTTCACCTCACCGAACATGGGGGCGTAGATGTGGGCCGCGAAGTCCGGGCGGCTGTCGGAGTCGTAATCCGTCGTCGCCGCCCGGGTGACGATGGCCCCGGCCGAGAAGCCCATGATGCCGATGCGGTTCGGCTTGATCCCCCACTCCTTGGCTCGCTGGCGGACCACCTTGACCGCCTGCCGGCCATCGGCGCAGCCTGCCGCCCCGGCTTCCCGCATTTCTTTCTCGAGTGCCTTGGCGGCGTCACTAGTAAGGTCCCGATCCTTGAACTGGAACAGGGTCAGCAGGAAGGATGCCGTGTCCTTGCGGTACGCGGCGTCCGCCGCCGGGGTCTCCTTCAGACGGTACTTGAGGACGAACGCCGCCACCCCGCGCTTCCGGAGCCACTCGGCGACCTTCGTGCCCTCGTTCTCCCACGACAGGAAGCGGAACCCGCCCCCCGGGCAGACGATCACCGCCGCTCCGGTCGCCGCCGACGGGTCCGGTAGGACGGCCGTGAGCGTCGGGGTGGTCACGTTCCGGACCGTCGTCTCGCCCAAGCCCCGGGACTCGACCTCCTTCTGCGTCCAGCCCTCAGACCCCGGCGCCACGCCGGGCCAGATCGGGATGGGCTTCCCCGCGGCCCCTTTGGCCGGGACCGCCCGGGACTTCGGGTCCTGGGGGCGTGCTGGGCCGGTCGCCACGATGCCTGTAACGCAGACCGTCGTCACCACCAACAGCAATCGGGCCATGCATTCCCCCCCAATCGCGGCGACCTCTTGGCCTTCCCCGCTCGGCGGCCCACGTCCCGGCGAGTTCGCCGGAGCCGCCATCCGATATCCCTGTCCGCGGCCCGGCCCGCCGTGCGTACTGGGTCGCCGTGGTCCGCCGCGATGGCAATTCATCACTTCTTGGTCGACGCATCCCCGTCGGGGGACGACCGGTTGCCGAAGAGCTTCGAGGCGTTACCGAAGGTCTTCGTGATCTTGTCGTGCTCGATCATATGCACCGAGATTTGCTGGCGCTCCTTCACCAGCTTCCGGAGGAACGTCGCGATCTCGTCGCGATTCTCGATCAATGGGGAGGCCGCCACGATGTGATCCCCTTCCGGGAAATCGACGAACCACTTCGGGTACTCCGGGCCCGGGAACTTGCGGCAGTAGTAGGCAGGGCCGTACCCCGAGAAGGCCCCCTGCACCTCGTCGTAGGTGACGAACTGGTCCTTCGCGCCGTGGAAGAACAGGATCGGGGCGGGCTTCGTCTTGAAGGCGAGCGGGGTGCCCGCCTTCAGCCAGAACGCGCCCGCCATCGAAATGACGCCGGCGTACCGGAAGCCCTTCGGGAGGTGCGCGCGGGCCAGCTCGGTGGTGTTTGCGACGTTATACTCGGCGACTAGGGAGTTGGTAGCACCGGAACTCCCCCCGAGGATCACGATCCGGTCCTTGTCGATGTTCCACTCATCGGCATGCTTCACGACATAGGACGTGGCGTCGAACAGGTCCTCCACGCCCCACTCGATGGCGCGGAGGTACATCTCGGTGCCGTTGGCGCGGGTGAATTCCTTCCTGGCCTTGGCCTCCTTGATCCCCAGGCGATAGTCGATGGAGACCACCGCATAGCCGAGCGACGCGAGGTCGTTGAGAAACGACACGATGCCCGGGTCATCCCGCCGGCCGCCCTCCCACCCGCCGCCGAAGGAGAAGATCATCACGGGGCGCTTGCCGGTCACCTTCACCGCCGGGTCGACGATCCGGTCGAGCTGGAGCTTCTGCGTGCCCTTCATGGCGTACTCGAACGTCGTCTTCTCAACGCCAGTCGCCGGGCCGCTGCCGCCCGCCGGCTTGTCCTTGTCCTTCTCTTTCTCCTTCTCCCGCTTGGCGGTCCACGTTCCGGTGAGGTCGCCGTACTTCGCCTCCCCCTTCATTGAGTCCTTGTCGATCGTGCCGGTGTAGACGACCTTGCCCTGGTCGAGGTCGAACCCGAACTCGACCTTGTTCCCCTTGACCGTGCCTGTCACGTCCTGCTCGCCAAAGGAACCGTTGTACTTGCCCGTGATCTTGTCGCCTTTCTGCTTGAGCGTGAAGACCGGCTCGCCGGTCTGGCCGCCGACATCGACTTCCACCTTCCACGTGCCGGTGACATCGACCTTGGCCGGCTTCTTGTCCTCGCCCTTCAGGGACGGGGACAGGGACACGCATAGTACCGCCAAGCAGAACGCGACCGACGCGACCTTGTTCATGATGACACTCCTCTTGGTTAGGGGGTTGTAACTACCGTCCGCAACCGTGACTCCGACACTGAACAGGCTCCCCAGCCGCACCGCCACGGGTTGCATTGGCTGTTCCTCTGAGGGGGAATGTACGAGTACGCCGGTTACTTCCTCACCGCTCATCAAGCGCGGACCCCGCAGACTCGCCCACCCTACTTGCGCCCTCGGCTGACGAATACGCGGCGATCGTCGAGCGGATCATGCCGGTCATCGTGGTTTCCGTTGCGGCCACGCCCCGCCCCATATCACGGCGTAACAGCTTCCAGGTGTACACGTCCGTGGTGACGACCAGGGTGTCGAGTGCCGCCTGTCGAGCCTTGGCCCCGAGCGGCTTCAGTTCCTCCGCGAACATTCTCGCGATCCAGTCGCGGTGTCGGCGTCGCCCGAGGGCCAGGTGTTTGCGGAGGGTTGCGTGCCGCTGCTCAAGCGCGAGCAGGCGGATGATCGTGTCGCCGGTCCGCTCGTAATCGCCGACCAGGTTCCGGACGAGTTGCTCCGGGTCGCCCGGTGGGGTGGCACGGCGTTCCTCGGCACAACGGACCATCGCCCGGATCGCCTCGGCGAGCAGCCCGGACTTGCCGCCGAAGCGGCGCACGACGGTCTGCACGGTGACGCTGGCGTCGCCGGCCACCTGATCGAGCGTGATCTCGTCGTACCACTGCTCGCGTAATCGGTTCAGAAACGCCTCGACGATGCGCCGCCCCGTCGCCGCGGCGGACTCCGCCCTCGACGTTTGGCGGTACGGACGGGCCGGGGATTCGGTTTTCATGTTAGTCATACTCACCTCAATGCGGGGAAGTTTCAAGAGTTTCCCGTTTGCCGTCATATTCGTCGAAAAAACGCGGAGCGGTGTCATTCGGCGATACCTGATAGAAATGGCGAGGCCCCTTGCGCAAGCCGGTGAGAACGCAGTGATTTGCGCGCTTCGGTGGGATCGCCCGATGGGCGCAAGCCAGACTGCCCAGCGTGCAAAGGCCCGACACTCCGAGGTGAATTCGCGTCGAAGCGTTTTCTGCTGAGGACCTCTCGTCCGAAGGGCGCAAGCCAATTTGTGCAACGCGCTGCGGTCCGAACCACCGCGGCAGCCGAAACCTACGAGCGCAACAGCAAAGCCGAGCAAAGCACCTCGGCGACAGCCGTTCATCTCGCCGGAGGGGAACTGCTTGCCAGTCATTGGCAGGTCCGTAGCTGCGGCCGTCATTGCAGAGCATCGCGCGATTCGGGAAGGACCTGTCCGCCATCCACGATCAAGGACTGACCTGTGATGAAGCGAGCCTCGTCGGATGCCAGAAACAGGGCCGCATAGCCCACGTCTGCCGGTTCACCCAGTTTGCCGACAGGAATCGACTGCTCCATACGCCGAACATAGTCCGTACCCAGATCGTCCAATGCCTCTGTGCGGATGTTACCCGGAAGTACGGCGTTGATCGTGACGCCGTGAGGGGCGAACTCCAAAGCCGCTGTGCGCAAAAAGCCGAGCATGCCTGCCTTGGTCGCTCCGTAGTGCGCCCAGCCGGGAAAGCCGGTGACCGGGCCCGTGATGGACGAGGTCAAGACGATGCGGCCATAATGTTGGGCTTTCATTCGGTGGAAAGAGGCCTTCACGGCGAAGAACGTGCCCTTCAGATTGACGGCCTGGACTTCGTCCCAGTCGGCCTCGGTCATGACCTCGATGCGGATGGACGGGAAAATGCCGGCATTGCTGACGAGGATGTCAAGCCGGCCGAAACGATCCACCGCTTTTTGGGTGAGTGCCTCCGCATCGGACCATCGAGAAACATTGGCCCGGCAGAAGTCGGATTCACCACCGGCCTGACGTATTTCCTCGACGACAGCGTTGCCGGCTCGCGGGTCGCGGCCAACGATCAGCACCCTGGCTCCCTCGGCAGCGAAAACCTGGGCGATCCCTTTACCGATGCCTCGACTGGAGCCGGTGATAACCGCGGTCTTGGCGTTCAATCTACCAGCCATCTCGAACCCTTCCGTTACCGATGGTTCCTTGTAGAGCCCGGAGAGTCGGCAGCGATCCTCAATTCCATTGTACCGCCAGCCGAGCGCACCCATGAAGGACGCAGGCACGTGTTGTTCAGGACGGCCGTAGCGGGTTCTACGGGCATAAACTGCCTGTACGAACCGTGTCCTGCACGCGAGGCAAAGAAATCGATTCACAAGCAATTGTGGAAGCCACGAGAAAGCGGTGTAGAATCATGGAAGGCGCCTACAGACATTGCTCAGTGAGGGTCGCTCATCATGGCATTCGACTGGGTTCGCAATTGGCTCGCGATATCCGTGTTCGCGGTATTCGCCACTAATGTCTGGCCCGCGGACAAACCGGTACTGGCGGCTCCCGTCGCGTCCGAAACAGCGGGGGTCGAGTTGTTTGAGAAGCGAATCCGTCCTCTCTTCATCCAGCATTGCTACAGTTGCCACAGCAGCGAGGCCAAGAAACTTCGGGGGCACTTGCTGTTGGACACGGGTGCCGGTCTACGGAAAGGCGGCGACTCTGGCCCCGCGATCGTGCCTGGCAATCCGGACGAAAGTCTTCTCATCGAGGCGGTCCGCTACACCCGCAAGGACCTCCAAATGCCGCCCAAGGCCAAGCTCTCAGCCATGGAGATCGCCGACCTGGAGACGTGGGTGCGGATGGGAGCACCCGTTCCGCGAACCGACGCCGGGAGCCTCGCCAAAGCCATGGACCGCACTCGGGCGAGGGAGTTCTGGTCCTTCCGCCCGATTCAGAAATATCCGATACCCTCCGTGAAGGACGTGACGTGGCCCGTCAATGAGATCGATCGATTCGTGCTGCATCGGCTGGAAGAAAAAGGTCTGACGCCGGTTGAACCGGCCGACAAGCGAAGCTTGATTCGCCGCGCCACCTACGATCTCATCGGTCTGCCGCCGACGCCCGAGGAAATCGACACCTTTTTGGCGGATGATTCTCCGGACGCGTTTGCTCGAATCGTCGATCGGCTCTTGGCTTCGCCCCACTACGGTGAACGCTGGGGCCGGCACTGGCTCGACGTGGTCCGCTACGCCGACACGGCTGGCGACAATTCAGACTATCCCATTCCGCAGATGTACAAATATCGCAACTGGGTGCTCCAATCCATCGCCCAGGATAAGCCATACGATCAGTTTGTGCGCGAGCAAGTGGCTGGCGATTTGATGGGCGGCGCCGATGATCGGGAGCGGCGTGAGCGAATCATCGCGACGGGATACCTGGCCAACGCTCGCCGGTTTGGATCGCTTCCGGATCCGCGCTATCCATGGCATCTCACGATCGAGGACACCATCGACAACCTGGGCCGAACGTTCTTGGGCCTAACCATCAATTGTTGCCGTTGCCACGACCACAAGTTCGACCCTCTCACGAACGAGGACTACTACGCTCTCTACGGTTTCTTCCAGAGCACGCGCTATCCGTGGGCGGGAATCGAACTCTACAAGGCGCAGCAAGATTTGGTGCCGTTGGAGTTCACGGATCGCGCCATGGCGAGCGCGCGGGAACATCGGCAAAAGCTTGCCGCCCTTGCAGCCAAGCTCGCTCAACTCGATGCCGATAAGGAAGCCGCCGATAAGGCGCTTCTGGCCACGGAAAAACTGGTGGACGAGGCGCAACGTGCCACGCGCGTGGCCGAGACCGTCAAACGCCTGGAACAGATTGGCAAGGCCATTAGCGCCGCGGAAAAGGAACGCGACAACTTCGCCAAGAAGCCATTACCCTACGAGGCAGCCTATGCCGTTTCTGAGGAAGGCATGGACGGGAAGAAAAGGGTTGGCAACGCTTGTATTCAGATCAAGGGCGACCCGCAGCGCCTGGGCAAAGAGGTACCCCGCCGCTTTCCGGAAGTGCTCGGCGGCATGCGGCTGCCGGACGGCACCAAAGATAGCGGCCGGCTGGAATTGGCGCGCTGGCTCACCGATCCGGCCAACCCGCTTACCGCGCGAGTCATGGTGAATCGAATCTGGCACTACCATTTCGGCAAGGGCCTCGTGCTGACTCCCAGTAATTTCGGCAAACAGGGCAAGCCGCCCACGCATCCGGAGTTGCTCGATTATCTCGCCCGCCGCTTCATCGACAGCGCTTGGTCGCTCAAGGCCATGCACCGGTTGATGATGCTCTCGCGCACCTATCAGCTATCCAGCCGCGATGACGCGGCCAACGCCCGCCTCGATGCAACCAACGATTACCTGTGGCAATTTCGCCGCCACCGGCTCGAAGCCGAATGCCTTCGCGATACGCTGCTGGCCGCTAGCGGCACGCTGGACCGAAGCATGGCCGGCCCGCATCCGTTTCCCGACCCGCAGAAGTGGGACTTCACCGAACACAACGTATTCAAAGCCGTTTACGAAACCAACCGTCGGAGCGTCTACCTCATGACGCAGCGCGTGTATCGGCATCCGTTTTTGGGTCTGTTCGACGGCGCTGCCACTAACACGAGCACCGACCGCCGGATTGTCAGCACGACGCCGCTCCAGGCGCTCTATCTCATGAACGACCCATTCATTCACGCCCAGGCCAGGGCGTTTGCGACACGCTTGCTCGACCACCGGCCGAATGATGCTGCACGCATACGCTGGGCCTATCTCCTCCTGTTCGGCCGGCCGCCCAACGGCGACGAGGAATCTGCCGCACAAGGATACCTCGCGCAGGTGCGACAGAAGATTCAGGCCGATAGTGTACCGGCCGAGCACCAAGCTCTGTCGGCGTGGCAGAGCCTCGCGCGTGCCCTGTTTATGTGCAGCGAGCTAGTCTATGTGAACTAAAGGATTGCGTATCGAGACACGGGCAGTTGATGAAAAATCTTTCAGAGGTGTCCCCATGCCCTCACGCTCTTTGAACCGCCGCGCCGTGCTTCGCTCCCTCGCGGGCACTTCGCTGCTCTTGCCGGGCATCCTCTCGCAGTTGCTGGCCGCCGAAGACGGCACGCCGCGAAGTGAAGATCCGCTGAAGCCGAAAGGACCACACTTCCCGGCGAAAGCCAAGCGAGTGATCTTCCTATTCTCCAGTGGCGGGGTGTCGCACATGGACACCTTCGACTACAAGCCCAAGCTCTTTCAGGCGGACGGAAAGTCGCTGGGCATCGGCGGCGGTCTGTCGCTGGATCGCCGGCCGCTGCTCAGACCGCGCTGGGAGTTTCACCCCGGCGGATCATGCGGTACCCTGGTTAGCGATCTGTTTCCCTATATCCGGCAGTGCATGGACGATATCTGCCTGATCCACTCGATGACCACCGATAATAACGAACACTTCGAAGCGACGCTGGCTGTGCATACGGGCTCGTTCTTTTTCACCCGCCCAAGCCTCGGCGCCTGGCTCAGCTACGGGTTGGGAACGCTGAACCAGAATCTGCCGTCGTTTATCGTCATTGCTCCTTACTTGCCCTTCGCGGGAGCACAGGTCTGGGCCAACGATTTCTTGCCGACCGAGTACCAGGGAACGCATGTGACGCCGGGCAAGCATCCCATTCCCAACGTCACGCGCCAAGCGAGCGCGCCCGACCTCCAGGAGAGGGAGCTCGGCCTCGCGAACCTGTTCAATCGCTCGCATCTGAAACGCAACGGCCACGACCAGGAGCTGGCCGCCCGCATCAAGACGTTCGAGACGGCTTTTCGGATGCAGTTCGAGGCGCCCGAAGCTTTCGACATTTCGCGCGAGAAGGATGAAACGCTTCTACTGTATGGCATTCAGCGCGGGGACACGGCGAGCTTCGGCTGGCAATGTTTGATCGCCCGCCGCCTCGCCGAGCGCGGTGTCCGCTTCATCGAGCTGATCGACAGCGGCGCCAACAACAATTGGGACTCCCACGCCGACATGGCCGAGCACGCCAAGCTCGCGAAGCGAATCGATCAGCCCATTGCCGGACTCCTCAAGGACCTCAAACGGCGCGGCCTGTTGGACGACACGCTCGTCGTGTGGACGTCGGAATTCGGCCGCACTCCAGGTATCGACGGTCCCAAGGGGCGAGGTCATCATCCGCACGTCTACTCAAGCTGGCTAGCCGGCGGCGGCGTCAAAGGCGGCATCGTCTATGGAGAATCCGACGAGATCGGAGCCCGGGTGGGCCGCAACCGCGTGCATTTGCATGACTTTCATGCCACGATCCTGCATCTGCTCGGCCTCGATCACGAGCGGCTAACCTACCACCACGCGGGCCGTGACTTTCGCTTGACGGATGTGTACGGCGAAGTCGTTCGCGGCATCCTCGCCTGACAAGCTGACGTCGCCGTCTCGAATCCGCGTCCTTCAACACCGAAGTCTCCAATCGCGAGGAGAGATTGCCATATCGTGGGAGCAGGGCAGCGACGGGGACGTGCTGCGCTTTCACCATGAACCGGAGCGAGCCGCCCATCTTGGGAATGTCAACATCGCCCCGATGTACGAAGTCAGCGAAGACCAAGGGCGACACTATTTCGGCATGTAGCGGATCGACGGCGGCCATCTGGTCGGGCAAACGGCCGTCACCCAACTGGGAGGCAGTTCGGCAGGTGGCATTGGTGGCCCGCGCCGTTCATTACGCGAATTAGCGCGCAATCCTACACCGCGACTTCAAGCTGGGCAACATCCTGCTCGACGTACAGTACCAGCCCCACGTAACCGACTTCCGCCTTACCCAGAGCGTCGAAGGCGATTCCGGCCACACCCGGACCGGCGCGATTGTCGGGACACCCGGATACATGACGCCCGAGCATTCCGTTTGGAGAAGGCGCTTCGGGCCGGAAGGCGAATTCGCCTTCCGGCCCTCGTGCGAACGATATTCACTTGGCCCACCCTGCGTCTACCTCTGGCATGACCTTCGGAAGAGAGCAGTGTGCCAGAACTACGCGATTTGCGGAGAGGAAGTTCGTAGATTCACACCGGAGTTTCTTCGTACAAGCTTATCCCAAGGATCGTGTAGGGTAGGCTTTTGATGGCCTCGGTGAATCAGCGCCACCATCGATCTCGTTGGACCTCGGCTGCAGGTCCCGGTCATAGGACGTGTAGCGCAACGCCGCCGATCAACCGGATTGAGCATGGAGGCGATTGCCGGCGGCGTGGGAGTTGCCCTTATGTCAACAACCCTCAAGGCCGTGGTGGAGAGTTACCTCCGTGCCAAGACTATGTCATGCAGTTCACGCAATGAATACTTCTCGACGCTCCGCAAATGGGAGCGGTGGGGAGACGGCCCTCCGATCGACGAACTGCAGCACAAGCAGATTCGAGAGTTCCTCGACTGGGTCCACGAGCGCGCCCTCGCCCAGGACGGAATGAACCCGGGTCGCACCGCGAACAAGGCTCGCGAACACTTGCGCGCTGTCATTTCCTGGGCCTGGGAACAGGAACTGATCGACACCCTACCCCGCTTCCCCAAGCCCAGGGAGCAACGCGATGTTGCCGGTCGGCACTACCTGACGAAGGCCGAGATCAACGCCCTCTACTTTGCCACGCATCAGATGAAGCGGCCCCGCGGCTGGGACAGCCCCTTCCCGGTGGGAAGGTATTGGCGGGCCGCGCTGGTCGTCTTCTTCAACTACGGGGTCGATACCGGAACCGTCTGGAAGTCCGCCCCCTTCCACGAACCGATTCTCTGGCGGCACGTGACACGGGAGGCCCAGTCGCCAGACCGAGAAGTGAAGGAGCGGTCAAGGTGGGGCTGGCTGTTCTACCGCCGCGTGAAGACGGCCAAGACCTTTTACCGGCCGATGAATCACGTCGTGCATGCGCATCTGCAGAGCATCGTGCCGGAAAACGGCCATGCGGACGGCCCCGTTTTCCTGGGCGGGGGAGCACGCCCCAACGCACGCTTCCAGGAGCTTTGCGTCCTCGCTGGCATCAAGCCGAGGACGAATATCGCGACGGGGCGGGACGAACCCTGGGTACTGAAGGACCTGCGCAAGACGTGTGCGATGTACTACGATGAGTATCTGCCGGAGTCGTCCGTTGAGATTCTGGGTCACTCGGTCGGCGGCATTACGTACCGTCACTACGCTCATCGGGCCCCCTTAGCGTTCAAAGCGATCATGACCATCCCCCAACCGACCGCGTTCCTGGCCCTAATCCACGGACATGACGGTGAGTGCCCCTGCTGCCGACGACCATTCGCCGACCCCGGATAGTTCTGGCGATGTGTCCTCCGCGCCTTACGCTCTGGCACGAATCTACCGAGGAGTGTCCGGCCTCCGCGCGCAGCGGACTTCGGATTGCGCGCGTGTCGATAAGTCCGAAGCGCGCAACACGTAACCATTCCGATCCGGCTTGAACCAACCAATCGCTCATACTCGTCCTGAACAATTCAGCGCCCTATCTTGACGCCTCTGTCCCAGAGAGCTCAGTCATTTCAGGATTGATGCCACGAGATTTCGTGTGCGTCCACGAAATCTCGTGGACGCGGATCAAAAGGTGATTCATGACAGTCCTGGGGCTGACACCAGAGACGTGCTCCAAAATACGTTGAAGTGAGACGTTGCGGCCGCGCACCGGAAACGGCGTGAAGAATGGCACGGTCTTCGCTTCCACCTTCCCGGTCAAGAACCAATGAGCTGGGTTACCCCGATGCTGAGAATTTCGGTTTCCGAACAGAACCCGTCGTGCCGCATCATCAAGCTCGAAGGCAAGCTGCTCCAAGTGTGGGTCGATGAGGTGCGACGCCTTTGCGTCGAGGCCGAGGAGGGCTCACTTCCCAGCCTCGATCTTTCCGGTCTCGGTTTGTCGATCGTCGCGATGCCGAAATGCTACAGCAGCTTCTGCGGCAAGGTGTGCGCATTCACGCCTGCTCTCCGTTCGTGGCGGAGTTGCTGCATTGGGACCGCAAACTAAACCCTTAAGCTCATGGGCGAATTGAAAATCACGGTTGGCCTTCATGTGGCGCTCGGGCGATGCCGAGCTTTTTCAATCGGCTGCGGAGCGTGTTGGGATGAAGGGCGAGGATCTTCGCCGCGCCGTGGGGACCATCAATAATCCACCCCGACTGGCCGCGAGCTAACTCGCTACGGCCTGGTGGTCGTAGTGGGGTGGATCGGCCTCATGAAGTTCACGACCTACGAGGCCGAGGGGATCCGTCCGTTCGTCGCCAACAGCCCTCTGATGAGTTGGGTGTACGGACTCATAAGCGTACCAGGCTTCTCGGCTATGCTTGGCCTCGTCGAGGTCACCATCGCGCTCCTCATCGCCGCTCGCCCGTTCTCGCCTCGGGTTTCGGCCTTCGGTAGCGCCCTGGCGGTGGGGATGTTCCTCACGACCCTGAGCTTCCTCATCACGACGCCGGGCGTCTGGGAGCCGAGTCTCGGTGGCTTCCCCGCCCTGTCGGCGGTCCCGGGGCAGTTCCTCATCAAGGACCTAGCCTTGCTCGGGATTTCGCTCTGGACGCTCGGCGAGGCATGGAAAGCGGGTGAGCAAAGGGCATGAAGACCACGGCGTATCCGTGGTGCGGCACGGCCAGATAATTCTGCTGGCTGCATCGCTTTCTCTCCTCTTTGCATCTTTACGGCGCCCGTGGCTCAACGTTCAGAAGTCATGAGATGAAAATCCTTGATTTACCGATCGCATCTGCGACGCGAGCATGTCGCCGCGAAGCGAGGATCGGCTGCCGTCCGATAACAGGGCGAAAACGCGCCGCCCCGGACTCATCGGCTCTGCAGAACCTCGTGATGGACAAAGGACTCGGATGTCCGAGCTGGCCTAGACAACAGGAGATAAGAATATGACCAACACGACCGCAGCGAATGGCAAAGAGGCCGCCTATCACGGTGTGCCGGCGGAAGACGACTACGGCGATGCACAGACAATCAAGATCGGAAACACGATCCATGTGTCCGGCCAGCTCAGCTACGACGACAACGGGACCCTGATCGCGCCTGCGGCGCTCGATGAATCCGGCAAGCCGGCCAACTTCTCGATGATGGCAGAGCAGATGCGGGTGACCTATGCCAACGCTGCAAAGATCCTGGCACATTTCGGGGCTACCCTCGACCACGTGGTGGACGAGACGCTCTATGTCCTGGATGTCAATGAGGCGTTTGCGGTCGCGGGCAAAGTGCGCAAAGAAGCGTACGCCAAGGCGCTGCCTCAGTGCGCCAGCAATCTGATCGGCGTATCGAGGCTGGCCTTTCCTGAGCAGCTCATCGAAATCGTTTTCAAGGCGGTGCTGCCTCCAGCTTAGACAGACACGAGTTCATTTCCGCTAGGGAATGTCAGTGACGGGTGAGGCGCCCGGCGAGACCGGCCGCAAGCCCCCCAGCGTATCGGCCTTGCCGACATGGGCGTCGTTGGCACCAGGAGGCGTGCCGTTCTAGCCGCGCTCTCGACCCCACAACACTGTGGCAGATGTTTTTTGGGCACCTCGCGATGTCTACCGTCGAGGGCCGAATTTCGCTCAATCAGGAGAATCGCCATGAAGACCATTGACGCAAACCTGGCCGTCGAGTTCCTGGCCGCGGCCGATACGCTACGGCAGGCACGCACCGCCACGGCCCGGCTCCTTTTCGAGAACCACCCTGCACTGTTAGACCAGACGGAGGACGTTCACCGGATCGTCTTCCATGGCCTCACCGTGGTCAGCGCCCTGACTGCCCTGGCGACGCGCTTTGCGTGTGAAGAATCCTAAACCATCGAGGAGGTGTCGCCGTGATCTTCCTGGATATCCTAGCTCTGGCCGCCCTCGCCGCTTTACTCTTGTCGGCCGGCGCGCTCGCCCGGATGGCCGTTATGATCCATCTGGAGGCTGCGGGGATGAGACGATGGGTAGAACGATTATTCGATGCCGGAGTTAAAATCGCCACGATTCTCAAGCCCGGGCCACCCCTCGCCGATATAACCGGCATAAACTCTCCGTGCGGCGCCGTCGGGGACGTCCATGAGTCTTATTCACATCATCTTCATCGTTGGCTTGGCCTGCGTAACCGGCTGCAGCACCACCGCGCGACTCCGACAGCGGATGATCAACCAGGGGAGCACCCTGCCCGAGTTGCAATACCAGCAGGTTCTTAACAACCTTGCCCAGTTCGCTGTCAACCCATCGGCCCTGCCCTGGCACGTGAACTTCAAGGAAGGAACCTCCCAGGTCACCGATTTTCTCACGGGAGGGGCGGTAGTGGACCTCGCCCCAGTTGTTGGTACTTTGACCCATCCCCAACTCATCGGCTCGCGAACCGCCGTGGCCCAGTGGGGGGCGTCCCCGGTCATTGATGCGACCGAGCTACGGCTCCTCCAAATCGCCTATCGCCGAGCGCACGGCTTCCCCGATATGCCGTCGCCCGAATTCCTCGATGAACTGGCTCACGAGCTGAAGGACCAGTTCGCCTCCAACGCCGATCTCCGGTACGAGTCCTCGTGGTTCTACGAGTTCCAGGGCCGCGACAGCAAGAATGCGCGCGACCTGGAGGCGCGTGCCGTTACGACGAATGACGATTCCTTCTTTAGGCAGCAAGCTGGCGGCCCTGATGACCACTCGCCGCTGGCGAGAAACGTTTCCCGAAAGATCGAGACGATCCAACGCGACCTGGCCCGGATCTAGCCCGGCTGGTTCCATGTCGGTCGCCGGCGGGACGTCCCGAAGGACGCCTGTTACGTCGGGAAATGCGGACATTGCTACGCCTGGGTCGGTTCCGACGGTCGCGCAGAACTGACGGAGTTCACGCTAACCGCCCTAAAGCTCTCCTCGGTGATCAAAGAGACTCAGACGCTCATCAGCCCAGGATCGGTAAAGTTCTCGCCGGGCGACATGAGGGGCGGGTGATAAACCTGCTTAATTGGCAGCGGTCCTCTCGACCTCAGCGCAAAGGACAAGGTTGCCAGCGCGCTGAGGTCCGCAACACCGACGGGCGTTCGTGCGTTGGGGCCGAATCTGCCGCTCGTGGCAAATCAATGCCCTTAGCGGCAGGAGACTTTAATCTACTAATGATATGGTCAAAAAAAACGAAACGGAAAAGCAAAAGAATAGGAGGAATCACGGCAAGACCTAGCACGAAAGGCAGAGGCGGGAGTGCAATCGGCCTTAGCCTCTGTGACCCAGCGACAGAAGAGTTCTCATCTCGAAAGACACCTGCCGCGGCCTTTTTCGTTTCCCTGACCGGGAGTGACGCCGTGGCCTCGGTCAGGGTGCAGCGGCGGATTCGGCCGGCCCTCGCTCCCATCGGCAGACAGGACCATCCTCGGGGTCGATGACCTCGCCGACCCGGCGAAACCCGCACTTTTCCAGAACCCGCGCCGAGGCGGGGTTGTCCAGTTTGGTGTGGGCACGGACCATCCGCACCCGGCCGCTAGCGAGTGCGAACCCCGTGAGCGCCCCAGCTACCTCGGTAGCGAACCCACGGCCGCGGTGAGGCAGGTCGATGCCGTAGGCCAGTTCGACCACCGCGAAGGCGTCCGGCGGGCCCTTGAACGCACACCCGCCAACGGCCGCTCCGGTCGCCCGCTCCACGACCCTATAACTGAGTGCCCACGGGTCGCCGGCCGGGGTTGACCGCACTCGCGCGATCCACGCTGGGGACACCTCAGCGCGGTCGACCAGGGGCAGCGACGCTACCCAAGCGAGCACCTCGTCCGGCGTCTGGAGCACCAGCTTAAGGCGCGCCGTCGGGATTACGACTGTGTCCATCGTTAGCACCTCCGTGGCGGAACTTGTGATTATCCCAGGAATTTTCCCAGCCAAGTCAGGATGGGTGTCGGCTCTCCAAGGTTCGCAATTCAAAGAAGAAAAATGTGTTAGGAACCATTTTGACCAAGTCGAGCTTACAATGACGTAGGTGGTTCCGCCCTGCGGCTATCGAAACGGACTCGAGGATGGAGATTGTCTCCCGCCACATCCTGCAACACGCTCAGCAGCTAGCCCGCGAGGTCGGCGCCCGAGCCGTGCTCGTCTACGCCGATGCCCTCGTCGAGGACAGTGGACTCCTCCCGGCGATAGACTTCCCCACTGTCTTCATCACCCGCTCGACCGAGGCCGGTCTCTCTACGGACTCGTTACCCCATGTCTGGGTCCGCGTGCCTGACGTGCCCATGACCCGGGCCGGACAGGTCAAGACGGCCCTGCTGGTCTGCCTGGCCCGGCGAGTTCTCCAGAAGGGTGATCGCGTCGTCTGTCTGACCGGCATCGATGGCTCGGGCATCCTGGATCTGCTGCTCGTGCTCGACCTCAGCAGTCAGCCGGGGCTGTTGACGCTGTCCCACCCGGCGGCGCTCCTGGCCGATGTGGCCGCCGAAGTGTTCGAGCGGGTCCTGACGCTGGCAACCCAGCTGGCCGTCGAGGGGCGGGAGGGGCGTCCGGTGGGTGCGTTGTTCGTCCTGGGCGATAGCGAGAGGGTCCTGGCCCAATCGCGGCAGTTGGTGCTCAATCCCTTCCACGGCCATCCGGAGTCGGAGCGGAACCTCCTGGCCCCAGCCGTGGAAGAGACCATCAAGGAATTTGCGGCGTTGGACGGTGCCTTCGTGGTACGGTGCGATGGGGTCGTGCTGACGGCGGGCACGCATCTGGTCCCCGATGGGGGGTACGTGGCGTTGTCTGGGGGTCTGGGCACCCGTCACGCCGCGGCGGCGGGCATCACGGCCTCGACGGCGGCAGTGTCGGTGTGCGTGTCGCAATCGACTGGGACGGTGACCCTCTTCAAGGATGGACACTTGATCGCGGACATTCAGCGGCCCAGTGATCGACGGCATATCGACATCTGAACTGCTGGAGAGGCTCTCCGAGGAGTTGCGAGCCCGCAAGGAGGGCAAGTCAACCATTTCTGGTTGAGCGACGCTTATAACAATAAGCATTTCTGGTTGTGCGGGCCCGCATGGAGGGCAAATCTTGCTGTTGACTATCTCTCGCAGCAGAATACAGGAGCTTGTCCTCTAGCCAGGCGGCGATCGTCGTCTTCTAGGCTTCTTACTGTGACCACTCGGTCGGTACACGGTCCCAGCGATGCTCTCGCAGCAAGGCTAATAAGTTAGCGGACAGAGGTCCTGCATCGCTGGCCGCCACATTTGATCGAACGTGAGCTGGTCTTCTCATTCCTGGAATGACTGTTGATACATCCGAATTGGACAGAATGTACCGCAGAGCCATCTCGGGCATCGTTGAGCCGGCTGGCACCAACGGCCGCAGCCGCTCAGCCCGCTCCACGCTTGCCTTGAGATTGGCGGGAACGAAGTAGCTGTTCCGCCAGTCGCCTTTCGGCCAGCGGCTCTCAAGAGTCAGCGTGCCTGTCAAACTGCCCTCGTCGAAGGGAACACGAGCGATGATGGCCACGTTTCCTTCGCGGCAGACCGGGAAAAGCTCGTCTTCGGGAGCCTGGTCGAAGATGTTGTAGATCACCTGCACCGCGTCGATCAATCCTGTCCGCAGGGTACGAAGCACGTTCCATGGCTCCCAACGATTGACGCTTACTCCAACCGCCCGCACAAGCCCGTCTCGCTTCAGACCTTCCACGGCCTGTTGCCATCGTGAGTCGTCACCCCAGACATCCTCCCAGACATGGAACTGAGTCAGATCCATCGAGGAAAGGCCCAGGTTTATCAGGCTTGTCTCGACACTGGAGCGAATGTGGTCCGGAGGGAACACGTCAGCGAGGGCGAAACCGCGACGACTGGGCCAACAGCGGTTCTTCGGCGGTATCTTGCTGGCGATAAAGAGACGACGGTCGGATGTATCGCGGACCAGCTCGCCGAGTAACCGCTCGCTAGTTCCCTCTCCGTAGGCAAGGGCGGTATCAAAGAAATTGCATCCCAACTCCACGGCCAATCGGAGGGCATCGCGAGTTTGCTGATCGTCAGAGCCGGTCCAGCCGGCTAGGCCCCACATACCATAGCCCACATCGCTGACCTGCCAACCGAGTCGCCCGAACGTCCGATACTTCATCGTTGCACTCCCCAATCGCCTTTCGTTATCGTACCCATGATGCTTGGGAGCGTCATGAGTGCGCTCGTATCGGCATAAGAGACGGTGCTTTCAAAATCAGTTTGGCGCAAAGCTAAGGGGTTACGGCTTTTTGGCCGTAACCCCTCATGCCTCAATATGCCGGAGACAGGGATCGAACCTGTCTCGCCCGCGAGTTTCGCAAAATGCACGAAAGGCGAACATCACGGGGCAGCCGCTTCTGTACTCCCGGGCGCATTTTGATCCAGTGTAGGCACGGCGGCTGCGATAAGGGCGGCGATGGTCTGGCGGACGTGGAGCGGCAGGTGCGGCCAGGCGGCGATGACGCGAGCCAACGCGTCATCCGCTGGCGTGTGTAAGCGCTGTGTAAGCGCTGTGTAAGCGCTGGTCCTGGTTCGTCGCAAGTTATAGAATGAATGGGACGTTGCGGCGAGTCGGCAGCGGATTGCAAATCCTTCACACGTTACCGTGGCTCACGCCGATTGTGTTTGGCGGATCCCCTCTCTTCATCGGTGAAGATTCGGCCGGACATGCCCTTTCCTCTTAAAACGCCAAGGAGTTGCTTGGGGTTTTTCGTGCCAAATGGCGAACATGCCCCATAAGGCTACTTTCCTGGCGGGACTTCTTTCGTTGGATGCCAGACAAGGCATCCGCCATCACCCCCTTTTTTTGCCGCCCTTACTGGCAGATTTCGAGGACTGCCGGTGAACCGCGGTTCGGTCAATGCCATTGGCTCTCCTCCGTATCGTTAAACGGTGTTCGTAGCTCGCCGGTGGGGGTTTCGCCCTCATCCGGGCCGGGTCCGTCCGGGTTCTGGGCGATAGTCTGAATTGTCTGAATTCTCTGAAAGGGTTTTGAAGGTACAGGGGTGCACTTCGTATTGAGGCGAGGGCTTTCGCCCCGGTCCCTTTCTGTCCTCTTCGATGACTGGCCGAAGCCAGCCGTAACGGACCAACAAGGCGATGATGTCCGAGGCTTCATCTACATCTTTGCTGCCACCCCACACTCCGGCGTGCAGTTCGCTCTTACTCACTACACGAAACCCTTTCAGGCTTTTCAGAGAATTCAGAGAATTGGCGAGCCAGCGGATAACGCGCTTGCCTTCGCGGTGGCGGGGGTCGGCGTCGAGGGCTGCATAGACCTTGCGGGCGTGCGACTCAAAGTAGTGGATCAAGCGCTCCGCTGCCTCCATGCTGTCCCCATCCACTTCGGAGAGGTCATCGCATCGTGCGGTCTGCTTGCAGCACGCCCATCGAAGGCAGCGCAGGATGAGAGCCAGCCGAGCACCGTAAGAGCGAAGCTTGGCCCATGGTCCGCGCAGGTGAGGCGGGAAGGACTCGGCGTTCATTTCGTTGGCGATCTTTTCGGTGAACCGCTGCCAGGCCGATCGTCCCTCCTTATCGAGTTTGAGCTGGACCGGCCGAGGAGGCTTGCCACTCTCGTCCCTCATTTTCAATGAGATTAGTTCACGGACGGCGTCATCCCATGCCGCACGCGCTTTAGATGACACGGATCGCCACTGTTCACCAACGGCGCGCCGATCCGCTGGGAATGAAAACAGGAATCGGTCAAGAAAGCCGTCATTGATCGCCGAACGCCGTCGCCCAGGATCGTGGCGCATACGAGCGATGATGTCGGGTTGGATGGTGCCATAGATTGTGCAAAAGGCGTCAAGGACAAAGACGGGTGCTCCGTCGCGGGTGCGATCGGACTTGCGGTCATCTATAATCGGCGTACCGTCCCACAGGTCGAGATAGAACTGTCGATCGTCTCCTCCGCTCTTGTATTGGTTCAAGCCGGCGATCAGGCCGCTCAACTCGTTGCGTATCATGAGCAATCCGCGGGGGTTTTCATCGAGAAGGATCTTTAAGCTCTCTGTCGTCGTGTTGGAAACCTGACAGCGCTTCAGCGTGGGCTTCGGCCCGCGATTAGCTTTATCCTCTGCTGTTTTCCATCGTTCCAATTCGCCTTTCCATTCTCTTCGGTGTTCACTCTCATGAAGATCGAAGGGACGGCGCAGCAAACGCAACGGTGGCGACTTTGCCATGCCGGGCGGGGCAACAACCACCGCGTACAGGCAAGGGGAGACGACGTGTGTTTCGGTGATGGCAAGGTGGCGAGCGTTGGCGATGGCACCTCCGGCCAATGCGAGGAGGGCTACGCCGGCTAGGTCCGGCGCGCAGTTCATAGCCCAGCTGATTTCGGTAACCAAGTTGGCCATAGGCTCGGGCAACACATCCAGGGGGAACGCCTCGGCCTCTGGAACCTCCCCCAGGGGGATAGGATTGTCCCATGATTCCGGTGATTGTGTTGAGCGATCACTTTCATTTTGCTCGCCCGCGCAAAGATCGCTAACCTTGCTACCCGTCGCTTCGGCGATCGTTGGCCAGAAATGCCGCCGAAACATGTCGAGATGCTCGCCCTTCCATGTCTCAACAAACTTGCGAGCGTCGCGAATAACATTATCGCCCCACTGATCGTCTCCTGGTTCGCGTTCACCGTGTTTGAGGACAATCAATCGCGCGATATGCCTAAATCCATGGACGGCTTGTTTGATGTTGGCGTTCCACGCCTCCATGCCGCGCTCAAGAACAAATTGGTCTGGGTCCACGTCATCCGGCAGACGGGGGGGCACGTAGGCAGTGATTCCGTTGCTCATCAGGGCGTTGACGTTTGCGACCGTACCACGATCGCCTCCGCCGTCAGGATCGCCGACAACAAAAACCTTCTCGATGCCGCAGCGCACAAGTGTTTTGAGTTGTTCGCCCGAGAACTGTACCGCGACAGAGGCGACAGCCCGCGTCTCGCCTCGCACCTGGAGAACAGCTGCGTCAATCAATCCTTCCACGACAATCAACTCGCGATGTCCGGCACGGCGAGCATGGTCGAGGCAATATGGAGAACTCTTACTCCCGTTGCCGGGTAGGGCGAGCGTCTTCGGCTTCCCTTTGGGCGGATCGCCGGGCCATCGTCCGTACAGGGTGAGCATCCTTCCTCGGTCGTCCCGCCAGGGCAGGATGATATAGCCGACTATCTTGTCCCAGCGCACGTCAGCGTTCTGGATGGCCTGGTCATCATGACCATGCTGACGCAATTGGGCAGACAGAGAATCGATGGACGGATAGAGTCCGGCGTGCAAACTACAGATTTGCTCATCTGTCAGGCCGCGAGAGCCGCGTAGATAGCGCAGGGCATCTACGCCCCATTCGCTCCACAGCCGCGATTCGCAAATGGAAATCACGTCATCAAGGACGGCACGGCGAGCATCGAGGCGGCGAGCATGTTCCTTTTGTTCCTTGGTCTGTTGCCT
This sequence comes from Gemmataceae bacterium, assembly GCA_035653735.1. GTDB lineage: Bacteria > Planctomycetota > Planctomycetia > Gemmatales > Gemmataceae > JAJPHU01. Next base: position 13,005 of record DASRBG010000108.1, on the reverse strand, counting down.
CTCGGGATATGGAACGCCGGCGGCTTGGCACAGCCGCCGCACAGATTCCACGAACTCTTCCCCTCTCGGCTTGCGGCCGCCATTGACAAGATCAAGCAAACGGATGCCGTCATGTCCGTGAATCTTGATCCACCATGGCCGATCCTGGTAGACCATCAGGCGGTCACGGTGCTTCTGTTCCACGGTGTACGGGAAATCAGACGGCCATGAGGTTGCTACCCAGGCGTTGCCCTTGCGCTCGAAACGAAAATCCGGAAAGGCACTGTCGAGCCGATCAAAAAGCGCGGGGTAGACCTTGTCGGTCAGGTAGTCGTCGAGATCGATATGCCCGTTACTGGACGCCGTTAGTTTTAGGCTGCTGCCCTGCTTGTCTTTTCGCGTCTTCGCCGGCATAATACCTACATCTCCGCAGTGTTTGGCGGCCGCGGACACCGGCGGTACGGTGCATGTTACGCTGTCACCCGGCGGGCCGCAGCCATCTGTTCTGGTCGGATCATCAAGCTGGCCGCTTGGTTATCACCCCACGCGGCCAGCGTCGTTAACGTTCGTTGGCCGCCTCGATAGCTGCCGCCCGCTGATTCTCCTGACGCTCGCGCTCACGTGCCAGCAGGCCCCGCAGCAATGAGCGCAAAACAATGTCGCGTCCTGCTGTGCGTAGTAGTTCGGCGCGGACATCCTCGATGGTCAGATTGTCGATCACGTCGGTTACTGGTGTCGTTGCCATACAATCGCCCTCCCGTTATCGCAATTGTCCCATTCGCGAATGAACAATCAATTTGGGGCAAAGGGTTGCCTCTGGTGCAACCGGTTGCACCCCCGCTCTATATCCATCCGCGTTTGTGGGCATCTCTCCATAGTTGCCGCGCGCCTCCGTGGTACATGCCCAGCCGGTTGTCAATGGCGTTCCAACTCACTGGCGTTTTCTGGACTCGCCATCGCTCGATTTTTTCGAGGCGCTCCAGCGTCAGCTTGGATGGTTTGCGCTTCCGCTGATGTGTGCGCTCCATCTGTTTTCGCGCGGGGTGCTCTCTCGCCGTGTGCTCCATGTGGCCATGAATCGCGCCCATCAGTTCCTCGAGCATGTACTCATGCACGATGATCCGACCGCCTAACTGCTGCCGCGGGCAGCGCGCCAGCTCGTCGAGGAGGCGTATCAGGGCGTCGGGTAGTAACGCGCGTATGCGGGTGAGGATGCCGTCGACGGGATCGGATGTTTTGCGGGGCTTGTCGCCGGTAGGTAGTGGTCGTACCATTTCGATATACCTCTGCCTGTTTGCTGCGATTCTCCCGGTGCCAGCCGGGGGTTCGCATTTATGGACCCTATTTGTCCGGTATCCGGCACAGTGCCGGATAACGGACTTTGTTTGTCGCAATTCACGCGCGGCAGATCGGCGCGGACCGCGAGCGCGGAGGGCGTTTCAACCAGGATGGAATGCGAGCAGGTCGGGAGATGTTACAGTCCGGGCGCCGAGGAAGGCGGCGCAAAAGGCGGGATTAGATTCCGAGTTTTTGCAACTCTCGTTGGGCGCGCTCACTGGCTCGCTGGCGTTGTACTGCCGTGCGCAGCCGCGCCGGTTCAGACGCCCTCCCGAGAGTCTGCCGCGCCAAAAACCGTTCCAGGGCCGGCGTGCTGGTGAGGTAGCGGCCGGCCAGCCGTGCGGCTTCCAATCTCACCACCGCGCCGTTCGCCAGGCGCACGCCACTAGTAATCCAGCGCCAGACGCAGCTGGAATGCACAGGTCTGCCCTGACGCGCGCTAGGCAGCCGGCGTGCTGCGTCACTAAGCGAAAGGCCAAGGCCGGCGGCAATCTCAGCCTCCACATTGCTGTTATCCACGGGTGTTCTCCTCCAACCCAGCCAGGAATTTCTCTACGGTGTCCCTTCGCCATCGGCGGTGTCGCCCAGAGGCGCCTAAACGAATCGGTGGTGGAAACCAACCCTCCTGTATCCAATTGCCGAGACTGGCTAAATGGATGTCGAGGCGCTCACAGATTTCCGCCGACAAAATATACTCGCTCTGTTTTTTCGTTTCAGTCATCATTCCTCCTGTGTAGCTGTATACTCCAATTGTTCCTGTTCACCACCACTGAACATCAAGGGCAGGAAAAATCAAAACGAACGAGAGTGTGGAAAGGTGTGGAAATGTGTGCATAAAAATGAGCAGTCATTACTGACGCAACTTCTTGCGAGCAGAAAGTTTACGCTCAATAAATCCTCAGAATCACTTTATACGAATGAGAGAGTTTTATCGCACTTGAATTGCACAGGGACAGCTGGATTTTGTTGCGCCAAGTAGACCAAAAAACCAACTCCCCATGACGAATCAGCTTATGGAAGACCGATTTATCATGGGGATTGGATTTACTTGGGCGTTCGTTGGGACTGTCAGCCCAGCTTCTCCATCACCGCCGCGGCCTTGGCTGTGTCCAGGGTCGCGTAATGCTCCGTGATGGCCGGCGAGCGATGCCCCAACACAGCGCGAGCTACATCCAGGCCGGCCTCACGTTTCAATTCGAGGGCGCGTTGGTGCCGTAGTTGGTGCGGGTGCCAGTGCGGAATCTGTTCCGCTTCGGATCTGCCTCGGTTGTAGCGCTTGATCGCTTCGGCGACGGCGCGTCCATAAGATTGCGGTGTGTAGCGCTCGCCCGGTCTCTTCTTCGGGCGGCGTTTCTTCCGACACTTCTGCGACGGCTGCACCTTGTTCTTGCGCGCCGATCGCAACGCGGCCGCCCTTTCCTCCATTGCCTTGCGGGGCGAGAACAGGAACGCTTGCAAGTCCACGGATAGATGGCGGCGAATGATCTCCTGTCCCTTCGGTCCGATCGGGATGATTCGTTCATGCCCGTGATGTTCGGTCTTGTGCGCGGTCGGACGATAGAGCCACACCTTGCCCGCCATGTCGATGTCGCAGCCCGCATAACCACCAGCTCCCCCGGACGCATGCCCGTCTCTAATTGCAACCGCACCATGTCCGCCAGCAGAGGGCGCAGGATCGGCAGCGTGTCCTCGACGACGGCGCGGGCCACCGGCTTGACCGGCTCGCTTTCCTTGGCCTGCGTCCTTCCACGCTTGAGCGGAGCCACGGCACAGAGCGCTTGATGGACGCTGGGCGGCGCCAGGTCATTCTCGATGGCCCACTTGAACATCCGCCGAATGCGCTTCACCTGCGCGTTGATGCGCGTGCGGCAGAGCGGAGGCTGAGGGCCGTACTTCGGATGAAGATAGCCGGTGACCATCAGCTCGCGGACAGCTTTCAAGGCGGATGGGCCAAACACCGAAACAAACATCTTACCGTGGAGATGGTTGAGCGGGCGCAGCGCATACCGCATGGCCTGCACTTCGCCGGTCGGCGTGCCATCGACACGACGGTAATACTCTTCGACGTGCTTCCAGTAACGCGCGATCAACTCAGCAAGCGTCAGGTCGGCCGTCGCTTCAAGCTGAGGCAGGCGCCGGCCTCGGGCTTCCCAATCGAGAACCACCCGCTTGTACTCCTCCCGGCTGGTGGCGGTATTGTGCTTGCCCAGGAGGAAGTCCTTGCGCTGGCCGGTGACGCCATCGGTGAGGGTGACGACGGCTTGTCTGGACTGGCGATGAAGACGATACGACGGGATGCGAGGCTTTCGGGACATGGCGGCTTTCTCCCCTGCGCGGAAGGTTCCGCGCTATTCGGGATTTTTCGGCCGCGCTGTCCGACGCAGACAGGTACGCTGAAAATGCGTTCGGCAAAGGGTTTAGGGCAAGTACACCTGGCAGGGCTCGAACCTGCAACCTTCGGTTCCGTAGACCGATGCTCTATCCAGTTGAGCTACAGGTGCGCTGGGAACAGACTTGCTCAGGATACTTGGTCAAGTCCGCCGTGAAATCACTATAGAGATCAGCGTTTTCGCTGTCAACTCGGTCGCGGGCACCTCCCAGCGATGAGAAAACCAGTGCAGAGGTTGTGGGATGGTTATCCAGGTAAACTTTTCCAAGAATGCTCGGCACGAATATTTTGCGCGTCGCACCGCGGGCTGCCCTCATGCAAGTCGAAGAACATGCCCGTACTCATTTGACCAGTCGCGGAATGCCGGCAATAGTTGGTCATCGCCTACGATGCGCTTACATCAGGAGGATGTTGCCGTGACCGTGCCTGCCCGTTTTTCCCTGGCTTTCACGCTGGGATTGTCGCTGCTTCCCGCGGCCCATGCCGATAACTTGGATCCGCCGCCTACTGTGCCGTCGCCTTTGACGATCCACGTTAGCAATCAAGAAATGGCCGAACGTATCGCCGCTCGATTGCGGCAGAGCGGCCAACTCCAGCGTTATGATGTAAATGTCGGTTTCCGCGACGGAGTCGCCGAGTTGAGCGGTTCGGTGGCCGATTCGCTGCAACGCGACCAAGTGCTGCGTTTGGTGCAAGAGGTGCCGGGCGTGCAGCGCGTGGTCGATCATTTGAGCATACCCGGCACGATCGTTCCGGTACAGGCGCCCGCCGTTCCGGAGACGTTGCCACCGGTGCCGAGCAGCAGTCCCATGCCTCCGACCGCGTCGCCGCCACCCACCGGGGCGGCGCCGGGGGCCGTTCCTCCCGGCACTCCAGCACCGGAAGCAACGCCGATCTTCCAGGCGCCGGCACCCGCTCCCTACCAGCTCAACCCGCCGCGTATGCCGCCTTATGCCTGGCCGACCTATGCACCGTACAACAATTACTCGCGCGTCGGTTACCCCCTGGCGTATCCCTATAATTCCTTCCCGTTCATCGGCCCGGTCTACCCCTTCCCCAAGGTGCCGTTGGGGTGGCGCTCCGTGCGGCTGGAATGGGATGACGGCTTCTGGTGGTACAGCAAGACGGCGACACGCTGGGATTGGTGGAAGCTGCGTTACTATTAATGGCTTGATGACTTAAGATTGATGATTGAAACAATCATCAATCTTAAGTCATCAAGTGTGACGCGAGCCGGCGGCGGAGAGTCGAGACCTCGCCGAGATCGACGACGCGATCCCCGGCGATGATATGACAGCGGAAGGCCCGCCAGCGCGGCATCGACAGGATGTTGACGCCGGCTGCTTCCTTCGAGAAGGCAGGCAAGACCAGCCGCCGAGGACCGCTTAGATAACAAGGTCCGTCGATCGTTTCCGGAGCGAATCGGCTGCGGGCAAACCGTGGCCGATTCGCTCGGCTCTTTGGCGACCAGCGGACGACGGGATGATCGTGTCCGTGAACGACCGGACCATCGGGCAGCGCTGCTTCGCCGTGTACAATCCGCCATTTACCCACGGTGGTTCCTTGCGGATGAAGGGGCATGTGGGATTTCGAGTCCGAGGGCCACGCCAGACCCAGATCGTGATTGCCCGGCACGACAGCTATCAAATCCATCTCAGCGTGATGAATCCATTCCAAAAATGCCGACAGCGCTTCGCGGCAATCGCCCTCTTCGAGAAGATCGCCGGCGATTACCAAATTCCGCACGGAGTGTTGTTGACTCACGCGGAGTAGCGGCTCCAGGAGTTTGGCCATGGATTCGGAGGGCACCGCATCGCCGCGGCGTCGCCGCGCTTCGGCGTAGCCCAGATGCAAATCGGCTACGACGGCGGTTCGCGTGGGCCAATGCACGGCGACTCGCTCCGGGGTCAACAGCCAGTCATGCAGGACGAGCATTGCTGGTTCCCTCCGTTAGCGAAGCCTGCAAACGCAAGAGCGCTTCGGCAGGTGTCTCGATCCGCTCGGTCGCTCCCGCTTCTAACTGTGTCCAGCTTTCGACGAATGGGGATGGATGGCTCAAAAAGCGGCAGCGAATGGGCAACTGCTCAAGCTCACGCACATAACGGGCCGCTGAGGCAGCATCGCACCATTCGCTCAGGATCTCGCGACGGGCTTGGCGGAGCAACACAAAATCGCGGTCGTAAGCCTGAATCTTATCGAAGAGCCGGCGAGCGCCCCAGTCGCGCCCGCCAACTCGCCGCGTCTGACCTAGCGGCTGGCGCAGTAACATCAGCCCGGTCTGAGCCACGCGCTGAAAGCGTTCGCGCAGCGCCGCGCTATCTTGCAGCGCCGATTCCAGATCGTCCTCAAAGTCCTCTGCGGCCAGCAGCTTTCGTAGCACTTCAGCACTCCGGCAATGCTCCTCATCGATGCCGCCATGAATCAGGAGTGCGAAACCGAGATCGGCGACGAGCGAATCGGCGGCGCGGCCAACATCGCGCGCCAGGCGATGCACAGCGACCCGAACGAGCGCATCGTTGCCCAGACGATTGAGCGGTGTGTGCACATAGCAATCGATGCCGCAATCGTGTGCAACGATCTCGACCAGGCAGCCGGCGGCGTCCGGGATCTCGCTCACGCATTCTTGTCGCTGGAAGTAAGCGGTCAAAGGGGCGACAGCGGCATCATCCAAACCGTACTCGCGGCGGAGCAAGCGGGCCAGCGTTTCGTGTCCATCGCGCAGCCCCTCGGCAGCCTGGACGCGCAGAAGATATAGCCGCTGAGCCAGCTCGGTCGAAAGCGGCCAGCCCGATCCGCCCCAACGCGGCACAACTGGCCGGCCGGCGACTTCCTCCACGCGCACGCAAGACTCCTCCGGGAGAATCGAACGCACTTGCAAACAGCGGCCGTCTAGTAGAAAACGATCTCCCACTCGCAATCGCTCCGCGAACGCTCGATCTACCTCGCCGATTCGCGAATCCTCGGTGCGTGGTCCACCGGCCGATAGCCAAACTTCATGGACCGGATCGGCGAGGATGGTGCCCAGGTTGCGCCGTAGCAAACGAGCCACCCGCTGATTCAGGATCGTGAAGCTCGCCGGCTCGCCGCGAAGGCGCGCCGGCAGGTCGAGCCGTAGGTCAGGCTCTCCGACCTGCCCTACGGGACGGCATCCGAGGTACGCCAGACAGTCGTCGAAATCCTGGCGCGAGAGATCGCGATACGGAGCGGCGCGGCGAAACAGGTCGAACATCGTATCGGCCGAGCAAGTCTGCGCCGCAGCCATGCCGAGGATGTGCTGGCAAAGCACGTCGAGTGGGTGAGTAGGAATGCGTAGCGGCTCGCACTGGCCGGCTTGTCCCGACGCGGCGGTGACGACAGCCTCCAGCAGTTCTGCTTCTGTGGCCGTCAACACCAAGCCACGCCCGACGCGCCCCGGTGCATGTCCGGCCCGACCGATTCGCTGAAGCAGTCGAATCACATCGCCGGGCGGATGCACAAGCACGACGAGATCGATGGCGCCGATATCGATGCCCAGTTCCAAACTCGTGCTGCTGATGACGGCGCGCAGCTGCCCTTGCTTGAACTTCTCTTCGACTTGCCGGCGTCGCTCCGCGGACAGCGAGGAATGATGAACGGCGATTTCTGCTTGCATCTCCGGCATGTTTCGGCGCAGCGCCCAACCGAGTTGTTCCGCCAGACGGCGATTGTTTGTGAAAACAAGTGTGGAACGATTGCCGCGCACTTCCGGCATGAGGCGATCGACAAGATTTGCTAAGAAATGCCCACTTTCCTCCAGGGGAACGAGGGTAAGCTGCAACGGCATCGCTTCCGCTGCCCGCGCGATAGCGCAGCCGTCCCCCGCCAGCCAGCGTGCTGCTTCTGTCAGCGGCGTGGCCGTTGCCGATAAACCGATGCGCTGGAGCCGCCGTTGCGCGAGTTGCGTCAGCCGTTCCAGGCTCAAGGCGAGGTCCGCCCCGCGCTTGCTGGCGGCTAGAGCATGCACTTCATCGACCACGACCCAGCGCAGGCCGGCGAACAATTGCGGTGCCCTCGGTTGACTAAGCAACACCGCCACGCTCTCCGGCGTCGTCAGCAGGACGTCCGGTGGATGCCGCCACAGCCGCCGCCGCTCCGTCGCTGTCGAATCACCGCTCCGCACTGCAAGAGTCGGCAAGATGCTCCCCTGCATTAATGCACTCATCTCTTCCAGATGCATGGACAGAGTGCGTTCCGTATCCGCACTCAACGCCTTGAGGGGCGAAACGTAGAGACAAGTCAAGGTCTCCTCTTCGCTGCATCGTTGCTGAATCAGCTGCGTTAGGATCGGCAGGAAGGCGGCGAGGGTTTTGCCGGTGCCGGTCGGAGCGCTGAGGAGAAGGTGCTTTCCGGCCGGCAAGCGGGACCAGGCGGCACGTTGGATTTCCGTCGGTTCCCCACAGCGGCGACGAAACCAGCTCGCAATCGGGGCCGGCGCCTGTTCCAGCCAGGATGAAACGCGAGGCGGATCGATGAATTCGATTCCTTCGAATACTGTTTCCATAAGGGCTTATTGTAGCGATGCTGCGTATGGGGGCATTGCGTAGCTGGCATACTACTTCTGACCACCTCGGAGAGGATGTGGCATCCGTACGGCGTCTCATCACGATTTGTTTAGCAGCAGATCAACCACCCAGCAGCCGCGGACATGCTCCCCCGGTTGACGGCAGTGATTGAGAATATCGACTTCGTTACAGCCCGCTTCCTCAAGGGCGTCGGCGAGGATGGGCAATTGATCGAAAGCTCGATCGTTGTAGATCGTTTGGGCTAACTTGCAGACTAGGCCCCCATTCCACCTCCGCCATCTAGCTCTCATGACCACGCCTCGATATGGAGTATGAAAGATATCGCGGAGAATTGCAGTCATCACTGTGGGGCTAACGCCAAGAGCCATTGCCCAAGGGCCGCACAACTCCACGGCAGCGGCTTGAGCATTGTCCATTGTTAAGGCCAGAGCCAACACTGCGGGTGCATCAGGGTCCGTTGCGTTGACCGAAGCACCCATGTAGGCATCCATGTACCAACCAGCGTCCCAGAGGGGACCCGCAGAGCCTTTATTGCTCCCCCACCAAGCAAAATGCTTGGCGAGCGCGCGAGGAGCAGCCAAAGCTGAATCGTCGGCCAAACCTTCCACGAACCGTTCCGCAACCTCTATTACACAGCCGTAAGTTTTATCCACCAGAAGGTGCCGGATGTAGTAACAGCAATTCAGGATGCATAATCGATATTTGCGGTCGCTTGCTTTCCCTCGCATGAAAGCAAGCATGGGTTGAGGATGATCACACGCCAGCCACTCCACCTCGGTCATGTCCATGCTGTCTTTCACCTCCAGCAAGGCCGAGATCAATGAATTTCCCTCCGCCCTGGCCAATATCGCCACACAAGCGCCCCAACAATGCACGCCCCGCCCGCCAGCGTCCACGCGGTTGGCGTCTCCGTCGCGGGAGAGGCCAGGTACGCCCACAGCGGATTCAACACCGGCTCGATCAGCGTTAGCGTGCCGGCTTCCTGCGGGCTGATACGGCGCAAGCCCACGGCGAGCAACAAGTACGGCAGCGACATTTGTACGGTGCCGTACACGAACAGCACGGCGAGCTGCGGCCAGCTCGGCAGCGGATGACGGCAGACGATCGGCAAGAGCGCGATGGCACTGAGCAGATGATTGAACGCTGTCAGCCAGCGTGGGGACTCGCCGCGCTGCACGCGCAGGCCGATCATCACCAATGCGTAGGAAAACCCGCTGCCCAGTGCCAGGGCGATGGACGGCAGTTGGCTCCCCGTCCAGCCGCCCGCGAGGAGGATGCCAATGCCAACCAGTCCGATCAGCAGCGTCACCGTTTCCCGCTTCACCGCCGACTCGCGCAGGATGCAAACGCAAATCAGGTAGACCCACATCGGCGCCGTGTACTGCAACAAAATGGTGTTGGCCGATGAACCAAGAGCCATCGCCGACACGAACAGCCCGTTCATCAGCGCGAACGCCAGTCCCGTCAGCCACAGGGCTGGACGAAATCGAAACTCGCGGCGGCGGACCATCGGGAGGAACACGGCCGCCGCAAAGGCGACACGCCAGAAAGCGATCGACAACGGATCGATGCTCGGTTCGTTCAGTTCTAAGCCGGTATTCTCGCACAAGACTTTGGTGAACGCACCGCTTGTGCTCCACAAGACTGCTGCGAGGACAACGCAGAAACGCGCTCGTGTGAGCGAAACCATCAGACGCCGCTCTCCTGACGCGCGCGTTGCAGCAAATCACTAACGCCGAGGTCGGCAGCCCAATGATCGAGATACGCTTGATCGAGCTTGCCGGCTTGCATCTGAAACACTCCTCGAACATCCTCCAATTGACGCTCTGACATGTTCCCACCAAGACGGTACCACTCCAATTTGAGCAGGATAACGTCTTCAGGGCTGACGAGGGTGAGGGATCGCCCTTCCGATAAAGAATGCAAGCGACGACGCGCTAAAACGGACGCGTCATACGGCCGGTCCTTGCGAACAAAAATATCTATCTTGAAACCGCTTGGCCAATGGATGATGTTGAACGAGGAACGACGTCGGATGGCGTCCTGAATCATCGGCAGGCTCACATAGTAGTCGTCAGAGAATGAGTCACAAAAAGCGGTCTCTTTGCCAGGAAACGGCTCTACCGTCAGATCGACATCGTGCGTCAATCGCGGCCTACCAAGGAGGGAGCTAGCCCAGGAACCGCCCACGGCATAAGGAATTTCTAAACGGTCAAGCACGGCGGCGACTTCATGAACGATGGTCACATTCTCCTGGTTACTTTCCACGCCTCGCCTCCTTGACCTTGTCGGCAAGCTCAGCTCCGAGAGAGAGAATCCGCCATTCCTCTTGAATCATCTCCTCCGTCGCGTTGGGATTACGGGAACGAAATCCGGCTGCATGCAGGAGCCGGGCCGTGTGGTAGAGGTCGCCCATCTGCCGCATCTTCGACTCGAAAGACATCTTGCGGTATGCCTCACGCAAGACTAGCTCGGCTTCCGGATGTGTGTCATTCAATCCGGCCATTGAATCAGCCTCTCATTTCCGCCAATACTTCGCCAATGCTCTTATCCAGCAATTCTACCATTTCGTCGATTTGCTCGGCAGTGACCACCAGCGGCGGGCCGAACGCCAACCAATTTGGATCGAAACGACACAGCAAGCCGTTGTCGAGCGCGCGCCGGCCGACGCGCAGGCCGAACGTTGTCTCCTTCGGGAACGGCTCCTTCGTTTTCGGATTGCGGACAAATTCGATCCCTTGTAGTAGTCCCTTGCCGCGGATGTCGCCGATGATACCGTGTTTGCGGGCTAGGCGCTCGAAACCGACGCGTAGTCGTTCGCCCTGACGCCGGGCATTGCCGCACAGATCGCGTTCAAGAATCTCGCGGAGTACTGCTAGACCGGCGGCGCACGACAGCGGATTGCCTTCGAACGTGTGGCCCTCGACGAAACCGGGATTTTCCGCGAGCGGTCCCCAAAAGGCGTCGGCGATCGGCTCGCGACAGATCATGGCAGACAGCGGGGCATAGCCGCCGCCCAGTCCCTTGGCCGTGCAGAGAACGTCCGGCAACACGCCGAACGTCTCGGCGGCGAACAGGTGTCCCGTGCGGCCGGCGCCGGTGATGATTTCGTCGAAGATCAATAAGACGTTATGACGGTCGCAAATATCTCTGAGGATGGGTAAATACTCCGGCGGCGGATCGATGATGCCGCCGGTATGGCCAATCGGCTCGACCATGACGGCGGCCACCGTGTCCGGATCTTCCATGTCGAGAACGCTTTCGATTAGCGTGGCGCAGGTGATGCCGCAGTCGGGATAGTTCTTGCCGAACGGACAGCGATAACACGTCGGCGGAAATACGTGCAAAAATCCGGGCGCGAGCGGCTCGTTGACGGTCTTGCGCGATTTCAGGCCGGAGGCGGACAGCGCACCGAGCGTCGAGCCGTGCCACGACAAATAACGGCTAATGACCTTGTATTTCCCTGGTGCGCCGGTGAGACGATGATACTGGCGCGCGAGCTTGATGGCCGCCTCCGTGACTTCGGCGCCGCCGCATTGGAACTTGACCGCGGAGAGATCGCCGGGCGCAAGCTCGGCAAGCAGATTCGCGAGCTGCACCGCCACTGGGTTCGTCCCGTGCATCGGCGGGGAAAAGTGCAGTGTGTCAAGCTGTTTATGGATGGCCTCGATCACGCGACGATTGTTGTGACCGACAGAGACGACGTAGATGCCGGACAGGGCGTCGAGGTAGCGCTTGCCGGTCACGTCCCAATAGCACACACCGTCGGCGCGAGCCATGACCAGCGGATGCTTGCTCCACTCGGCCATCTGATCGCGCACGAAGATGTGGCGGAGGAATCGTTCCTCGGTCGTCTGGGCATGGGAAATCAGATCGGGCAAGGTTGCAGTCATCATGATAGCTCCAGACAGTAAAGCACCGCCGTCAACGCATAGAGATGCGCGACGCGCACCAAATCGTCGATATCCACCCACTCGTTGACCGTGTGCTGTCCGCCGGCGCGCGGACCGTGCGTGACTGCGGGAATGTTCTTCGATCCATAAAAGCAGTTGCCGTCATCGACAAACGGCTTCGGGCCAGGCGGCAGCGGTTGGCCGCTGATAATTCTGTACGCCTGCTGGAACGTCTGCACGAGTGGATCGCTCGGCGGCAAGCGGAAAGCATCGCGGATGAACGTCCATTCGACATCGATCCTTGTGCGTGTATCACGGGCTAGGTCGCTAAGCAGCGTGCGAAACTCGCCCTCGACGAGGGCGGGCGAAACGCCGGGCAGCCAGCGGCGCGTGCCTTCGAGCCAGCATTCTTGCGGATATTGATTGTAAATCTCTCCCCCATGGATCTGGCCAATGAAGACGCTCTCACAGCCGGCCAGCGGATCGGACTGTGTCGCCAAACTTTCGGCGAGTCGGCCCAGGCGGGAGATCATCTCGCCGCCGGCAGCGAGGACGCTTGGTTCATCGGGCGGCCGCATCACCTCGTGGACTGGCTTGCCGGCTCGCCGAATGGTTGCCTTCCAGGTGGCGTTGCCGCGGCCGACGATCGGCAGATGATCGCAGAGTGGTTCCGGGATGAGAACAGCATCGCCAACGTACCCTTCGGCGATAAGGGCGTTGAGCTGCTGGCCAAGTCCCCACGGCGCTTCGTGCAGATCGTGGGCCGTCAGCATCACGGACCCTGAGGTCAACGCGCCCGTGTCGCGTAAGACGCGCAGCGCCTCCACGGCAGCAGCAGTGCCACCCTTCATGTCCGAGGCGCCGC
>DASRBG010000107.1:0-61179 GCA_035653735.1 Gemmataceae bacterium | reverse complement strand
CCGGTAAGGTCAACACAAGATGACACAGGCTGCGCACGCGATGATCGGCTACCTCTTGCTCTGTCCAGAACACAGGCGCCGGAAGTTTGTGGGCATGTTGTTGATAATCGAGTAGCCGCGCTCGCTCCTCGGCGGAGACATCTCCCTGCAAGAACACGCGCAGGAAAAAATCCACCAACTCGGTATCCGTCTTCTTGTCGTACTTGCGCGCCAATGCGCCCGGATCGCAACGCCGGCCGAAACGGGCATCTTCGGTTGAGGTCAGGGCCAGCGCCAGGTTTTGCCGGAACAGGAGCGTCTGCCCGTTGAGCCAGCTTCGCCCGCCGTCCCAGCCCTTTACCGACGGCGGCGAAAACAGGTTCTGTCCCAGTTGCTCCAGTGATTGCGCTAAAGCTGTCGTGCCGATCTTGCCTTCCAAACCGCGGACGATATTCAGCAGGAAATCCACCGGTGATTTGATGCGCGTCCGGTAAACCTGCGATGAGAAGAACAGGTTCGACGACAGAATGGTTTTGACGAGCAGGCCGAAGTCGTAACCGCTCTTGCGGAATTGCCGGGCCAACGGTGCTAACAATTCCGGAGTCGGTTCGATGGACTCGCTAATCAGGAAGCGATACAGCTTGCCGACGATAAAAGGCGCCGCCGATTCCTGCTCCAAACAGATACGAACGATGTCGTCGGCGGACCAGTTGCCGGTCTGGCCGAGGACCGTTTTCTTGCCCTCGTCGTGTTGATTGGGATTGAAGACTGCCTTGGTCTCTTGAATTCCCCAACCGGTGAAGGCGCGGGCGGCTTCGCGGATGTCTTTCTCGGTGTAATGGCCAATGCCCAGACTGAATAGCTCCATCAGCTCGCGGCCATAGTTTTCGTTCGGGTTGCCCTTCTTGCTATCGCGTCCATCCAACCAAATCAGCATGGCCGGATCGGACGACATCTCGCGCAACAGCTCGGAAAAATGCCCCAAAGCATGGCGGCGCATCAATTCGTATTGGCCGAGCATGAAGCGGGCGCTTCGCACTTTCGCGTAGCTGGTGGCGAAATGGTTATGCCAAAAAAGAGTAATTTTCTCCTGTAATGGATGAGGGCTGTGAAGCATTCGCGTCAGCCACCAAGCGCTCAGATGCCCCCCATCGTTGTAGCGGGCGATGTTTTGCGCCAGCGGCTCCATGGAGGCATCAAACTCCGCTAGCCCCGTCCCGCCCTTAAGCAGCAGGGCGATGAGCGCTTCGGGTCCAGCTTTTACTCCCGCCTCCAACTCCGTGTACGTCGCCCCGAAGGCGGCGCGGCGATAAAGATGGCCGACACGCTGGAGGTTCCAAGGAGCTTGCGAACTGGGGCGATACGGTTGCCATGCCCAGCGCGGATCGATGGTGTTCGCGGAAGCATCGGTCATAAGGGGTCTCCTCTGCGATCGTGCCGAAGACGCTTTTGCGAAGCGTCGCTAACCGGAACTTATCTCTTAGCCCGAAGGCGGATATCGTATTGAAACGTTTTCTCATGAAAGCGCGGCTCCAGCGTTAGCACGCCGAGTCCGCGGATGATGTCGAGGAATGCCTTGACCTGGTGCCGCGCCTCCTGCGGGGTCACCGCCTGATCGAGCGTCGTCTGCGTGATGAGCAGATCCTCAATGGTTTGCAGATAAGCAGCCACACCGGAACCGTAAAGTCGGATGCGCGCGGTTGAAGGGTCTCCGCGCGCCGGTGAAGTGTCTTCTTTCTGAATGAGATCCACCAATTCGCGGCACAGGTCCATCGTCGAAGAGATCACGAGTTGATCACCGACGCGCGTGAAGCAGGGAGTGAAATTGAAACGGAGATCGTTGATGTCTCCTTTAAGTGGCTTGTCCTCTGGGAAGCGATAGCCGATGATCTTGCACCCCTTGTATTGTTCATCGACGAGCTTCAAGTCGACCTGGAACCCGCCCAGAAGTGCGGCGCCGCGCAAAATCGGTTCCAACGATTTGACGAATTTTTCCGGCTCCCGCAGCTCCCAAACGAGGGCGAAGGCAGGAATGGAGATTTTTGGAGCGATTTTGTAGCTTGATTTCGACTGATGAGCGGCGACGAAGCGATAGTACGGCCCGGTTTGCGTCAAGAGCTTACTGAGCTTGGCCCCGACCAGGAACGGCGCTGTTTGTTTCTCGAACTTTTCCAATTGCTTCACTTGTTTTTCGTTGAAGAGCGTCGTTCGTTCGCTCCAAATATTCGCGAGCGCGAAATAGTCGCTTTCGCTATAGAGGACGTTCTTCGGTTCGAGCAGCGGGCGTGAGCCGGGCACGCCGGTGGAGGGAACATGCAACAATTTGTCCGCTCCCATACCTTCGCGGCCGCGCGGCAAGAAAATGCTGGCCTCCGGTCCCTGGCTGCCTTTCTGGACCGAGGCACAGACGAAGGGCGAGCGTCCGAGGAGATCGAGGTAATGCCCAAACAAGACCGTCAGGGCGGGATCATCGCGCGGAGGGGATCGGTAAACGGCCTTTGCCTGGCGTCCTTCGTGAAACTTTGCCATGTTGAGCCAGACTGTGAGGAGCGACTGCGGCGGCATCAATTGAGCCGCCTCATGAACGCCCGACACGCCGGCCATGCTCTTCTCGCCGCCATTCAGGTGTCGATCGAGTCCGGCGTGTAGAGATTTCTCGGAATTGCTCAGAAGGAGGGCGCGGCCGGCGATCGCGGCGTGGAACTCGGTGCCGATGCGAATGGTATTGAACTGCTTATACGTTCCCTTTACGAGCGCCTCCTTCGCCTCTTCTCGTGCCAGTTCCTGACCCAAGAGATTGACTCCTAGCTCAAAGAACTGTTGCATTCGCTTTTCATCTTCGCCTTCGATGACAAGCAGCGCGAGGGGCTGATTATCCCCAAATTGCACCCCAAAGGCGATCCCGCGCCCGGCCAGTCGATCGAGCAGCTGCGGCCACGGCAGGCCCAGCTCTTTCTCGACATACGCCACGAGCTGGAAGACTCGGCGGGCGTTGGTGGAATCCAGGAATTCACGAACCGGGGCAAGTTGTTGCAATTGCTTCAGCGTGTCCGCATTCGTCAGGGTCTCAACGAGACGGCGCGGCTCCGGCGCTTGAATCAGCAGATCGCTTTGATCGGGCAACAGACGCAGCGGGGAGGGAGGCGTGTCGGCGCGAACGAAGGCGACGCCGAGTGTGAGAGCAATCAGACAGCTCGCGGCACAGCGAAAGCAACGCATGGTAGGGAAACTCCTGTACAATACGACGAGCCGGCAGGCCACGGGGATCGACAGTGGATACTCGACAACCCGGCGGTGAGTTTCAACGAGTCGGAGGAGCTATCTCATGAGTGCGGAGCTGCACTTGGCAATCATAGCCGCTCTGCACTGGGGCCACGGCGGCCGCGGCGACGAGGCCACGCGCTTGCTCGCTTCCTTTCTCCACACTCAGACGCCGGAGGTTCTCGTTCTCGCCGGCGACATCGGCACTGGATCTTTCTTCGATGAATGTCTGCGATTATTTGACGAACTGCCCTGCCGCAAAGCGCTGGTTCCGGGAAATCACGATCTCTGGGTTCGGCCCGAAGATCGTCGTGATTCTCTCCAGCTTTACGAGGAAGATCTTCCCGAGATGTGCCGGCGGCATGGATTTGACTATCTCGATCAAGGACCGCTGCTCTTCCCGGACTTCGGCCTGGCCCTTGTCGGTTCCATCAACTGGTACGACTACTCATGGTCGCTGGAGGCACTGCGGCGCGATTATCCCGGAGAGGAAGTACGCCTGTCCAGCAAGCAATTCACGCGCGGCCGGCACAACGATGTCAACTTCGTGCGCTGGCCCCTGGACGATGCGCGTTTCACGGCCCGCGTTGTGGATACGCTCGCCCAGCATTTGCGCCAGGCGCTGGAGAAAGCGGAGCGCGTCATTGTCGTGACGCATCATCCCCCGATGCGCTGCATCAGTTTCCCGGAAAAGCAGCCGCCGTTGACGATCGATGATCTCCTATGGGAGGCGTTCGGCGGCAACCGAGCGATGGAGGAACTGCTGGCGCGTCATGCCGAGCGAATCTCCTTTGCCTTCTGCGGTCATACGCACCGAGCGAGACAGGGAACCTGGCACGGCATCCGCGGCTACAATGTCGGCGGCGATTATCACTTCAAACGCCTGTTGTGGCTGGATTGGCCGTCCGGCATTCTCACCGAGCATCAGTTCGGCGACCCCGCAAGATAGCGGCTGCGTTGGCTCATTGTCCGGTCCACGTCGGCCGGCGCTTTTGTACAAATGCACTCATGCCTTCCTGGGCATCGCGGAATAAGGCATTTCTCGTCATCACGTCCGTGGCACATTCGTACGCACTGGCTTCATCGAGCGCAAGATGATCGTAAAAGGCTTTCTTACCGATGCGCACCGTCAAGGGACTGGCGGCGCGGATCGCTTCGGTGAATTCACGGACGGCGTCGTCCAGCTGATCCACGGGAACGACACGGTTAACCAGTCCCCAGGTAAGCGCTTGCTGGGCGGAAATGGGCTTGCCGGTCAGCAGCATCTCCATTGCGGCGCGCGGCGGAATCGTTCGCACCAGCGGCACCATCGGTGTGGTGCAGAAGAGGCCGATCCTCACTCCCGGAGTCGCGAAGCTGACGCTATCGGCGGCGACGGCCAGATCGCAAGCCGCGACAAGCTGGCAGCCGGCGGCCGTCGCCATTCCTTGAACCCGCGCGATCACCGGCTGCGGCAGCGCCCGGAATTGTTGCATCACCGTTGAGCAAAGCGTGAACAACTCCCGATACGCTTCCTCGGAGCATCCCAGCATTTCGCTGAGGTCGTGGCCGGCGCAGAAGACCGGCCCTTCCGCGCCCAGCACCACGACGCGCACACGAGCATCCGCCGCGATTTCATCCAGGGTGTCATGCAAGCACAGCAACACTTCCTTCGATAGAGCGTTACGTTTCTCCGCACGGTTGAGCGTCAGATACAGAACTTCCTCCCGCAATTCCGTCAAGAGAACGGAGGTGTTGGCAACGGCTTGCATAACAGTTGACTCCGAGCGAGGAGAAGTAGAGATTATAGGAGCGTCGGTGAAAAGAGGGGGTGCCTCAACGCCGGCGCTCGGGGTTCTTTGTAGGGAAACCAGAAGGTTTGGGCGGCGTTTCCGTCCGTGTGATCTCCGACTTGCGTATGGTCACGTCAGCCTTGTCCGTTTGAAGGACGACCCAGCCGGGCCGATCATCCTTGACGGTGCCTTCGTATTTCTCGTTGCCTATCCAGATGGTTTCCTTGCTGCCTTTGGTGAAACTCAGCTCCTTCTGCGGAGCCGGGGCCGCGCTTTTCCGCAGATGAAGATCGCGCGAAAGAATCGGCGACTCGGCGGCCCGCGCGATAGCCTCTTCGTAGTCGCGCTCTACGGTAGCGGCGTACTCGGGGGTAGATTGCTGAGCGATGAGCTGAGCCAGGGACTCCTTCATGGAGCCCTCGTCACCCACGCCGTATTGCAAACTGCGTGTCTCCGAAGGCGTCGAGGAACCGTAGGATCCAACGACTCCTCCGGAATAGCCAAAACCTCCGGGATAGCCATAGGAACCGTAGGAAAAGGGACCATAGAAAAATGGAGAAAAGGCTCCGTAATATCCATAAAGCCCGCCGGGATATCCGTAACCCTCGTAGGGCATGTAGCTAACATAGCTTGAGCTGTAGCTGCTGTAACTTTGCTGCGTGCCATACAGTTGTTGCTGAACGATGCGTCGATGCGGTTCAAGGACGCGCTCGCTGTTGACGTACTGTTCCTTGAGGTGTTGGAGATTACGCACATAGGCCAATTCGTTTTCGGCGCGCTCCAAATCGTGGACAGCCAGGCGGTCGCTCGTGGACAGGTTGCCCGTGGCAATGTATTGGACGCGGCGATTAGGGCCTTCCTCAATGACCATGCGGTGGACGGAGCCGGAAGTCGCTTCGGCGGCTCGGGGAGAAGGCGCTTTTTCCTGACGCGAGCCGGGTGTCACAGTTTGCTGTCCATGAACCATCGTTGTCGCGGCGAGGCAGAGTAGGCTTGCCAATGCGTGGCGGAGGAGGGGATTCGAGTACATAGTGGGTACCTTCTTTCGAGTTGATTCTCCGCAGGGCAAGGGATGAAACGATCCTTCACCTGTAAACGGTCCTTCACCTGGCATTATATCCATCCGGATCGTTTCCGATTCCCTATAGCCATGATTGCTTCCGGGCGTGACTCCGCATCTATCCCTCTGAGTTGGCGCCTAACTTGCAAGGAGGTGGTATAGAGCCAGAATAAGCAAACGCGAAAGGAGGATCAGATGGAGCGGTTAGCCGGAGGAAAAACGAGGGAAAGCGTGTTGGAGTATATCCGGGGTGTATCCTTCCCCGCGCACAAAGATGATCTCGTTCACGCCGCCCGCAAGAACGGCGCGCCCAATGACATCATCTCCGCACTCGAACAATTGCCCGCGAATGAGCTGGCCGATGAGGAACAGCTCATCGACGTTTATCCGCGGCTGGATTGAAGGTGCAGCGGGGGCGCGTCATCAATGTATTCGTAGAAGACATTGCGCTGTCGCGGAACGTAGCCAACTTCGCGGATGGCGTTTTTAATTTGCTCCAGCGTCAAGTAATGCACGGTGCCCGCCGAGGCGACGACGTTTTCCTCGATCATCAAGCTGCCCATGTCGTTGGCGCCGAAGAACAGCGCGATCTGGCCGATCTTCAATCCCTGCGTTACCCACGAGGATTGAATGTTCGGGATGTTGTCGAGATAGAGCCTGGCGATGGCCTGCGTCTTGAGATACTCGTAAGCCCCGACCGGCGGCACGTCGGCCATCGCCGTGTGCTCCGGCTGAAACGTCCAGCAAATGAACGCCGTGAAGCCGCCGGTTTCGTCTTGCAATTGGCGCAGCCGCTCCAATGTCTCGATGCGCTCGGCCAGCGTTTCGATGTGGCCGAACATCATCGTGCAGGTCGATTTGCCGCCCAGCTCGTGCCAGACGCGATGCACTTCCAGCCATTCATCCGTTAAACATTTATTCACGGTCATGGCCTTGCGCACGCGATCGACCAGGATCTCGCCGCCGCCGCCGGGCAAGCTGCCCAATCCCGCTTCCTTGAGACGCCGCAGCACTTCGCGCAGCGGCAGCTTGTTGATCTTGTGAAAGTGCCAGATCTCCGGTGGACTGAAAGCGTGCAAATTGAAATTCGGATAGCGGGCCTTCAAATCGCGCAGCAGATCCTCGTACCACTCCAATTTCAGACTGGGGTGCATGCCGCCCTGCATCAGCGTCTGATCGCCGCCCAGCGCGATGGTTTCCTCGATCTTCTTGTAAATCTCCTCACGCGGCAGGACGTAGGCGTCGGCATCGTTGCTCTTGCGATAGAACGCGCAGAAATCGCAGACGGCGGCGCAGATGTTGGTGTAGTTGATATTCCGATCGATGTTGTAGGTGCGGTACGGTTCGGGGTGCAGCCGGCGGCAGACGGCATCGGCAGCGCGGCCGAGGGCCGGCAGATCACGGCACTCGAACAGAGCGACGCCTTCATCGAAAGTCAGGCGCTGGCCGTCAACGGCTTTTTGCAAGATGCGCTGGATGGTAGTATTCAAGGTTGACTCCTCTCCGCGATAGTCCCAATTCGCAGGCCAACATGTAGTAATGGTGCAAACCGGCCTGCTCGCGCGGCCCGAGATCAAAGTGCAGGATGTTCGAGAGATAACGGCGACAGAAGCCGGCGTCCAGCCCAAGGCGCGGCGCCTCGGCGTAGGCGATGGGACCGGCCCGATCCAGACCGCGCTCCTTGGCTTGACGCAGCGCCTCGTCCACGCCGCACAAATCGACGCCCTCACGCACCGCCCATACGGCGTAGACAAACGGCAAACCCGTCCAATCGAACCACTCCTGACCGAGATCGAAAGCGTGTTGGAAGCCGGGCAGACAGGCCCGCATGGCGCGATCTCCAATCAGCAGCACGGCGTCGGCATCGACATCCTCGGCTTCGCTGTCCAAGGGAAGCGATACTACCTCCGCTGACACGCCGTAACGCTTGCCGAGCAGAATCCGCGTCAGCGCGGCACTGGTGCGCGAACCGGCGTCGAGGGCGACGCGGCGGATCGAGGCCCACGGCAAGCGGCTGAATAACGTCACGCTCAACACCGGACCGCGCGAAGCGATGGCGATGTTCGGAACGATGGAGTAGCAACCGGCTCGGAAATACTCGATCACCGGGATCAGGGCCACGTCGAGCTGTCCCTCCGCGAGCAGATCTGCCAAGCGGCTAGGCACGTCGAGGATCAGCTCCGCTTGCGGGGCAAGTTGCTCCAGGTCGCAGATAAGTGGTTTGGTGTTGAGATAGTTGACCGCGCCGATACGAACCGGATGCTCCATGAATCTCTCTCCCTCCGCTCCTTCACCATTGTTCCCTTTGCTGGGTGTTGGGTTGTTAGGTGGTTAGGTGGTTGCGTGGTCATCAACCGAATCGACCAACCACCTAACCACCTAACAACCCAACAACCGGCTTGCGCTGGGGCCATCAGGATAACCGCGATCCGGGCAACGAGACAACCGCAGTCATGCCTGAAGGGAGTCGAGCAACCCGATTTCGGATACGACGCGGCTCAACGCCCGGCTGAGCTTTTTGCGAAGGGCGACAGCGGAGGTGCCGCGCTGTTCGGCCAGGGTGTTCCATTCGTGTCCCTGGGCGCGCTGCTCGAGCAGCTCGCGCTCCTCCGCGGAGAGATGGCGAGATATTTCTTCGATCAGCTCGCGCGCCGAGACGATGCGGCTGGGCGTCGGCCCATCGTCGGCGAGGCCGCCCAAGCAGTGCTCGGATAAATCAGCCCGTTGGCGACGATGGTCACGGCGCGCGGCTTTGTGATAACGCGATTCGTCCAGCACCTGGTTCCGGGCCATCGTTACGAATAGTTTAAGCAATTCGTCGGGTTCGGTCAGCTCGAATTGACCGTCGGCCGCGCGGACGAAAAACTCGGCCAGCACGGCCTGGCAAATGTCCATCGAGTCTAGGAGGTTCCGCAAATGAAGATCATTGAGGGGTCGACTGGCGGCACGCCGGATGTCCGGTTCATATCGCAATGCCAATTCGCGCGTCGCTTCGGGATCGCCGGCGCGGACGCGCCGCAGCAGATCGCGGAAGGACGGTTCGTCCGGCATTGCACGCCTTTCGATTCATTTACTACCGAGCATTGCCGCTCATTGTACCCCTCCGCCGTGGCGCTGGCCAGTTTCCCGGCGAGGTCGTGCGGGCCGGAGCGTGAAGATTTAGTGAAAATGCAGGTTTAGCGTCCCACCGATTGTGTAAATGGCGTTAGTACATTGGGTATATTGAACTCGCCCGGAGCGCAAACGACGGGCCGGAAGGCGTAATTATGCTCACTCACTCTCCCCGGCGGTTCGGTTACGCCCTCCGGGAATTGCTGGTCCTGATTGGCATCGTCTTCGTCTTGATCTCGCTAGCGATCCCTGCCGTGGGCAAGGCGCGCGAGGCGTCCGAGCGAGCCCGTTGCGCCAACAACCTGCGCCGCATCGGTGAAGCCTGTCTCGGCTTCGAGAACACCTACGGCTTTTTCCCTTCTTCGATCAAGGAGCTTGGACCACAGCGTTCCTGGGCGATGCAAATTCTGCCCTGGATCGAGCAAGAGGAGTTGGCCCGAAAATACGATTACGAGAAGCCCTGGTACGATCCCGCCAACGCCGAGGCCGTCCGCCAGCAGGTGCCGCTGTTCTATTGTCCTTCCTCGCCCTACGGACCGCGCACTGCCTCGGGCATCGCCAACATCAAAACAACCGACCCCAACGGCGACCGCGTCCGAACCCGGTTCCCTTTCTCCGATGCCGCCTGCACCGATTACGCGGTGATGCACCAGGTCCGCAAGGAAGCCTTCGTTCGCGGCTTCGCCGAAAAAGCGGGTCCGGGCATGCTGGCCGAGGATCTCTTCCCCCGCCGCGGTGATGTCCCCGATGGACTGAGCAATACCCTCATGGTCGTCGAAGCCGCCGGCCGGCCTTACGAGTGGATGGGTAGGCGGCAAACGCGGAGCGACATCAAGCCGGGGGATGCCGTGCTAGCCAGCCGCGACAACGATTTCAGCCTGCGCGGCTTCACCTGGGACGAGGCGACCCAGACGTATTCCAACATCCACTCCGGACCTTGTGCCATCAATTGCTCGAACATCGAGGGCGTGTACGCCTTCCACCACGGCGGCGCACAAGCCGTCTTCGGCGATGGTTCCGTCCGCTTTCTCCGCGAGGATCTCCCCACATATCTTTTGGCTCGGCTGGTAACGCGCGCCGGCGGCGAGACGGTGGACTGGAACGATTACTAGGTGGTTGGGTGGTTAACAACCCAACCACCTAACCACCTAACCACCTCATTCGGGATTGACGAGTCTGATTTGGCCAGGTTGGGTAGCCTCGATGCCGGGGCGGTTGAAGCCCTGCGTCAAGTATTTGACCGAACCTTTCACATCGATAGTCTGCCCCATGTAAAAGATATACGGGTCGGCGACACTTGCCTGCTTGAAAGCGGCTCGGGCGGTCGCGGGAATGGTGATGGTGAATACCTTTGCGTGGGTATCGCCGTGGACAACCAGGGCGGAGTAGAGATAGACAGTGCCGGCCTCGTCGCGCTCCCGATCGCGCACCGTCAGGCGCACGGTTCGGGTTTGGCCGATTTGACCCACGGCCAGATAGTCGGGAATCACCGTGGCCGGGTTGATGCCCGCCAGCGGATCGAACCCGTTCAGCTGAGGAGGCTGGGCTCGGCGAGAAGCGGGGGGGAAGAAATGGACATAGCCGCGATAGCTCCCCCAGGCAAGGAGGCAAACAAAAAGCATCGCGCCGGACGCCAACATCAGACGGCGTCGCCGAAGGCTCCCGATCGGCATGAGGAGCCGCGACGCGGGGGCTGGTGTCGTCCTGGGTGTGAGGCAAACGGCTTCAAGAGCGGCATTGTCGTCCAGAAGGTCGGTGAGGATTCCTTCACTGGACGACCTTGTGGCGAACGAGGACGCCGGCAGACACGGTTGGAAATTCACGGGTGCGGAGGCTCGCTGGAGCAATCGCTGGACCGCTGGACAGAGCGGCGGCAACTCCTCGTCCCGCAGCGGAGGACAAGGGCGGTCCCACGGGCCGAGCGCCTCAACAACTTCGGCTGGGGTAGCGAAACGCTGAGCCGGCTCCTTGGCCATCATCCTCAGAAGGACCGCCTCCAGTTCGGCAGGAACATCGTCGCGCCACGTTCGCAATGACGGCGGCTGCCGCACCTGATGCCAAAGCATTTTCTGCGCGATGCTCCCCTCCTCGAAGGGCGCGCGTCCCGCCAGCAGGAAATAAAAGGTCGCTCCCAGGCTGTAGACATCGGCCTGAATCGTGGCCTGGTGGCTATCGAGGGCCTGTTCCGGGGCCACGTAATCGGCGGTGCCCAGGATGCTGCCGCCCTGCTGCTCTTGCGTCAATTTATCGCGCGTATCGCGGAAGAAGCGAGCCAGGCCCATATCGAGGACCTTGATGGTCCCCTGTCGATCCAGCAGGATGTTACCCGGCTTGATGTCGCGGTGGACTAATCCTTGCTCACAGAAGTGTTGGAGTCCGCGGGCTGCCTGGCGAATGCAGGAAACAGCGCAGGCGACGGGGAACGGCCCCCGGTTTTCCACCAGGTGTTGCAGGCTATATCCGTGGACGTATTCCATGACGATGAAGGCGAAATCGCCGTCCTCGTCGATGTCGAAGGCACGCACCAGGTTGGGATGCGATAGGGAGGCGGCGGCGCGGGCCTCGCGGTGAAAGCGCGCCAGGACGGCCTCGTCAGCCATCTTCTCCGGCGGCAACACCTTCACAGCGATCGGAATGCCGAGCCGAGTGTGTTCACACAGAAAGACGCGGCCCATTCCGCCGCTGCCGAGCAGCTCCAGGATGCGATACTTGCCGCCAAGCAAAAACCCTTGCCAGCGCGCGCGCAGCAGCTGCCGAGCCTGGAAATGCGTCAATAATCCTTCTGATATGAGCCGATCCGCCAACTGCTCCGCCGTCAGCGTCCCCCCTTCGCTGCCGCCGTTCGTTTCCAGGAATTCAGCCAGGCGCGTTTCCTCGACCAACTGGCTTTTTCGGATGCAATCCAGAAATTGGCCGATGGTCGCAAGGGTGGTCATGACGGCTCTCGAATTCGTCGCTGCCATCAAACGCACGGAGTTTATCCTACTCAAACGGCTGAGAGATGAGCCAAGGACGCTTCCGTTTATTTTGACCGAGGGAGGAAGGGACAGCTATTCTTTTTTTGTGAAGAAATGATGAGGTTTTCCGCCAAGATGAAGGTTTCGTGAAAACGGAGAAAGCGTGTCCTCTGGGGCCAAATACTTCGTTAACAGGGTAGAACGACATACTCGCTGCTCTGTCGCAACCCCGACATTCGGCGAAAGTCTTAACCACGAGGAGTTTATGATCGTCTGGCGGAGTCTCTCCTCTTTGTCCAAGCCGCTGGCGGCGGCGGTCCTGATGCTGGCGCTCGTTGGCTGCTCAAGCCGTAAATCCGTTGTTCCTGTTCGCGGCAAAGTGTTCCTCGGCGGAAAACCAGCGGATGGCGCTTTGGTCGTATTCAACCCCGTGGGGGAGAACGACCCAAACGTGGTTCGTCCCCAGGGCACGGTTGGAAGGGATGGCACGTTCGAGATGAGTACGTACAAGGAGAACGACGGCGTTCCGCCGGGCGAATACAACGTGAGTTTCGTTTGGTTGATAGAAAACCCCAAGACAAAGAAAGAATGGAGTCCGTTGCCGGCACGCTACATGGACCCGAAGAACTCGGGCGTGCGTGTTACCATCAACGAGGGGGCGAACGATCTCCAGCCGTTCGCGTTGACCCGTTAACCGGTTCACTCGCCGCGGAAATCGTCTTCATCCGCTGCCCGTTCATTTTTCTCCGAGGAAAAGGTGTACCATGACTCGACCCCGTTTGCAACGTCGCGATGCTTTTACGTTGATCGAATTGCTGGTGGTGATTGCCATCATCGCCATCCTCATCGGTTTGTTGCTGCCGGCCGTGCAGAAAGTGCGCGACGCCGCGGCGCGTGTGCAGTGTCAGAACAATCTCAAGCAGATTGGCCTGGGCTTGATGAACTACGAGAGCGCGTATAGCACTTTTCCGGTGGGCGACAATCGCGACGAGACCGGCGGCGTCTACACCGACTGGAAGGCGGTGGTCCTGCCCTTCATTGAGCAGCAAAACGTCGCCAACATCTACAACTACAAGCTGGACTACAACAACCCAGCCAACTACCCCGCCATCGCCATGCAGATCAAGATTTACAACTGTCCCAGCACACCGAACCAGCCGCGCCAAGATACCACGCCGGACGAGGGGGTGAACTTCAGCGGTGGAACTGAGCCGCGCGGCGTCACGGATTATTGGGGCATCAATGCGATGGAAACCTGGATTCCCACCGTCGGCAACTGCGTCAATGCCTTCCCAAGCTTCGCCAGCTTCCAAATCGGCAACGATTTCGATCCGTCACGCGTCGGCGTCCTGTGCCGCATTGGATCCGGTCAGACGCGCATCGCCATGATTACCGACGGCACGTCGAATACCTTCATGGTCGCTGAGAGCGCGGGCCGTCCCACAGCTTATGGGCCGCGCTTTCAAGTTCTGGGAACCAATGGCGAGGCTGGCTGGGCCGACCCCAACGGGGAGTTTAAAGTCAAGGGCGCCAATCCCCTCACCGGCGCCGTCAAGCCGCATGGCTCGCCGAATAACACCTGCTCGATGCAATGCAATAACACGAACGAGGTCTACAGCTTCCACACCGCCGGCTGCAACTTCCTCTGCGCAGACGGCTCCGTTCACTTCATCTCTCAGAGCGCCAGCCTGTGCGTGATCGGATCGATGGCCACCCGCGCGGGCGGCGAAGTCCCTATGGATTATTGATGCACTTGGTTAAGCCGTGGAGCGAAGTGGCGGGATCGATCGGCAAGACGCCGGTCGATCCCGCCACTTCGCTCCACGGCTAAGAGTCTGTTCGGAAAGATTAGTTCCAGCTGAGCCGCGACCGTAAGGGAGCGGTTTTTTTTCGAGCTATTCCGCCCCGCTCGCTTACGGTCGCGGCTCTGCTCACCCCCTCTGGAACAGACTCTAAACGAAAAGGCCGCTTGGGACCTCAGAATGAAGCCCAAGCGGCCAACCAGAGATGACTTGCACCCTGGGGGTTAACGAGTGGCGGCAGGAACGACCCCACCGGATTCCTGGGTCGCCCGGTAGGTGACTCGTGCGAACCATTCCGACGTGTTCATGCGTTGACCGATGGGCACAGCCGGAGGACACGGCGGCGGGCACACCGGCACGCACACCGGGACTTGACGGCAGACCTTGTAGCTGACGCAGTACGGCTGCATCTCACACGTAACGTGCGGCACAAGATGCACCTTCTCCTCGGCGACCATCTTGCATGTGACGTAGGGCACCATACGCGTCCTCTGTTCCGTCACCAGATGGCAGCGCGTGCAGGGGATCACCCGGCAACGCTCCTCCGGCACCAGCTTGCAGGTGGTGTACGGAATGCACACTTCTTTCACTTGCGGCACCAGGTAAGAGCGCCGGCACGTAATCATGCGGCAGTGCTGCTTGGTGACCATGTGGCAAGTCGTGTACGGAATGCACACTTCCTTAACCTGCGGCACCATGTAGCAGCGCCGGCACGTAATCATGCGGCAATGCTGCTGCGTGACCATGTGACACGTCGTATAGGGAATGCACACTTCCTTGACCTGGGGCACCATATAGCAACGCCGGCACGTGAGCATACGGCAGTGTTGTTGCGTCACCATGTGGCAGGTGGTGTACGGAATGCACACTTCTTTCACCTGAGGCACCATGTAGCAACGGCGGCATGGGATCATGCGGCAGTGTTGCTGCGTGACCATGTGGCAGGTGGTGTAGGGGATGCACACCTCATGCACCTGCGGAATCATATAGCAACGCCGGCACGTAATCATGCGGCAGTGCTGCTTAGTGACCATGTGGCAAGTCGTGTAGGGGATGCAAACTTCCTTGACCTGCGGCACCATGTAGCAGCGCCGGCAGGTGAGCATGCGGCAATGCTGCTTGGTAACCATGTGGCAGGTCGTGTACGGAATGGACACTTCCTTCACTTGCGGCACGACGTAGCAGCGCCGGCACGTGATCATGCGGCAGTGCTCCTCGCGGATCATTTTGCACGTCGTGTAGCAATACGACTTCGTGACCGTGTAGGGCACGAGCTTGCAGGCGGTATAGGGGATGACACGGCAGTGCTCGCGTGGCACCAGATGGCAGCAGCGGATGGTCCGCACCTCGGTGCGCGGCACCCAGACGCGCTCGCATACCCAATGACCGGGGCATTGCACCGAGTAGCTGACGACCGGGCCTGGACAGTAACGCGAGCAACACGTGCAGGGATCAAACGTCCAGGTCCCCGGCTTCCGGCAGCACTTTTGGACGACCGGACCAGGGCAGTAGTGCTGTTTCGTCTGCCAGCAGCCGGTGCAGATCGTGATGGGTTTTTCGGTCCAAACCGGCTCATACGTGCAGTAGCGGCACACATTCTGACGTTGCTCCGTCACCGTGCGATAGCAAGTGACGGGCACCTGACAGGTGTGCTGTTGGTACACGGGCCGATACGTGCAATAGCGCTGCGGCACTTGATATTCCTGCCAGCACGTTTTGTACGTGGTGTAGCAGCATTTCCTCACATGCTGCTGATAGACAGGATGGTAGGTGCAGTAATATTGTGGCACCTGATATTCCTGCCACACCGGTTTGTACACCGTATAGCAGCACTTGCGAACATGCTGCTGGTAGACCGGGTGATAGGTGCAATAATACTGCGGCACCTGATATTCCTGCCAACACGTTTTGTACGTGGTGTAGCAGCATTTGCGAACGTGCTGCTGGTAGACCGGGTGATAGGTGCAGTAATACTGTGGCATCTGATATTCCTGCCAGACCGGTTTGTACACTGTGTAGCAACATTTCCTTACGTGCTGCTGATACACAGGATGATAGGTACAGTAATACTGCGGTACCTGATATTCCTGCCACACAGGTTTATACACCGTGTAGCAGCTTTTACGGACGTGCTGTTGATACACGGGATGGTAAGTGCAGTAATACTGCGGCACTTGGTATTCTTGCCAGCACGTCTTGTACGTGGTGTAGCAGCACTTGCGGACGTGCTGTTGATACACGGGATGATAGGTGCAGTAATACTGCGGCACCTGATATTCCTGCCAACACGTTTTGTACGTGGTGTAGCAGCATTTACGGATGTGCTGCTCATAGACAGGCTTGCAGACCGTGTATTTCTGAACAACGTTGTACTTTTCGTACACCGGCTTGCATACGGTGTAGCATTGGGGACGCTCGTGCTGCTCGTAAACGGGCCGGTAGCAAATCGAGCGACATTCCTTCATGACCGTGCGATAGACCGGCCGATAACACACGCAGGTCCGATCCTCATAGACAGTCTGATAGCAAACGCGATAGCGAATAGTGGGCATGCAGCACTGTTCGGGGCTGCAACACTGAGCGGGATAGCAACACGCCCCGCAATGCGACGCGCGTGCTGGGTCCGCTAGCGCCGCCATGCAGAACACGGCGAATAGCGGCAATACGGCCTTCTGTCTCATCTCTGGACTCCTCGCCATACAGTTCCGGTTCGACATGCCGGCCTCGGATTGCGTTGGCGCGCGCCCGTTGCCGTCGCATAGAATGTGCGCGATGAAGCGGGCTGCGCAAAGTCAACCACAGAGAAAAAAAGAGAAGTTTGGCTAAAGGGCGTCGTATCTCTAGGAGTTTGCCGTAGGCGTAGAGTTTTGCGCAAGACTGGAATGTTGAAGGAGAGCAAGGCGATCTGAGCCGCGCACGCAGCGCAGCGGAGTAAGCGGCATCGTGACACGGCCCCTTACTCCGCTGCGCTGCGTGCGCGGCTCAGACGAACCCATATATTCCCCTTTCCGAGCGTCTCTTCTTTCTGGTATAAGCCGCACGGACGGAGAAGACATCGCCCTCCTGCCAACGGAACAGGAAGCAAAAATGGAGCATTCAGGAACTTCAGCCGAGGCCGGCGGCCTCCCCGCGACTGCTCTACCCTGGCGGACGCGTCCGCTCTTGCCGGTGCCGGCCGACTTCGTGCCGCTGCGCCTGGTTCTCCAACCCACCGGCGCGACCGTGGAATTTACCCAGCCGGACATCCTCATCGGCCGGCACAGCCAAGCCGATATGCGTTTGCCGCTGCCGGATGTGAGCCGCCGTCATTGCCGACTTCTTTTCGGTCAAGGCGTTTGGCAAGTGATCGACCTGAATAGTCTCAACGGCGTCTTTCTCAACGGCGAGCCGATTCGTCAGGCCACGCTGCGCCAGGATGATCTGCTCCGCATCGGCGGCTTCACTTTCTCTGTGGATGTCAAGGGGGCCAACCCTGACACTCCAGAGTCCGAAGCGGCATCGGGATTGATCCGTGGCCTGTTCAAGCGACTGCCCGCCGACATTCCACCACATCGACGAGCTTCTTGAGGAAACGGCCGCACTCGACTATCATGGCGCCATGAGTACAAGCACGGTCCTCAATCGTGAAGAATACATCGAACAGGCGTATCTGTTCCGCGTCCTGCGCGAGCGCATTGCCGAGGGATTGGCCCTGCAAGAAGTGCTCGAACAGGCCGGCGAGGAAATCCTCGCCACAACCCGGCTGCCCTACGCCGTGCAGTTCTTGACCGCCGAGGTCAAGCATACCGGCCTGCTCTCATCCGGTTTCGCTCGCCTGCCTCACTATTTCACACCCTTTCAAGCATTTGTCGTCCGCTGCACGGAAGTGGAAAAACTCCGCTTCGCCGCGGAAACCGCATTGCTGGTCTTGCAGCGCGAGTCCGAGTATCGGGCCGGCAATCCGACTTCTTCGGGATTGTTCGTCTATCAATTTGAGGTGCTGTGCCGCAATCGGCTCGGCTATGCCGAGGGATTGACCGCCATGCTCGGCGATCCCTTCTATGCACCGGACTGGCGCGAGTTTCTGGAAATGGTCCGGCAGCAGGTGGGGTTGGTGGACCTCGCCGAGATGCTTTTCCTGCGTTCCGAGCAATACGTCAACGAGCGGCGCCGGCAGGAACCCGACTATGAGCCGCCGTTGCCGGCGGTCTTCGGCGCCAAGGAGGGGAAGATCGCCGGGGCCAATCGCGGCAAGGATCCGCTCTATCTATTCGCTGCCTTGCAGCGGCAGCTCAATTATCCGGAAGTGCCGCGCCCCAAGCCGCGCGACGACATCTCGGCGAAACTGGAAGTGATCCAGGCCCGTCTGCGCGAGCTGGATGCGCGGCTCAAACTGGTGG
Organism: Gemmataceae bacterium; assembly: GCA_035653735.1. Classification (GTDB taxonomy): domain Bacteria; phylum Planctomycetota; class Planctomycetia; order Gemmatales; family Gemmataceae; genus JAJPHU01. The sequence continues at coordinate 42,858 of DASRBG010000107.1, read as the reverse complement.
AGGGCGAGCTGCGCGGCCAAGTCGATCTCAGCCAGTTCGGCAAGCCCGAACTGCTGTCCGATCTACCCGACGACAAGGAATAAAGCTGGGAGAGGCTGTCGGAGCGCGGGCGTCCCGCCCGCCAATCGTGCGGGCGAGACGCCCGCGTACTCGTTCAAGCAGAGGGGCGATGACAGCGAAAGGCGCGGAGGACTTCGTATAAATCCGAGGTGATGGCCACCTCGTCTTCGAGGAAATCCTGTAGCCACAGATAATTGTGCCGGTGAGCCAGAGCGACCAGGGGCAACAGATCGCCCAAGCTGACGCGAACGGTCGGTTTCTGTTCGGCAACGTCGAGATCGTCTTTCGGCAAAGGATAGACACGAAGATGCGCGGCCATCGTTGTTCCTCCAGGCCACAAAAACTCATCCCAGATTACCTTCGATCAGCGATGCCACTGCGAGACATCGCTAAGCGAGGCCGGAAATCGCTCTCCTCTTCCATCGACAGACGGGGGCGGGCGACTTGCGAGTTTCTGTCGCGAACGAGCGCGTTTTCGCCGTTGCCTTCACTACAATCCCTCCGAGCCGCGCACGCAGCGCAGCGGAGTAAGCGGTCGCCCGTGCCGCCGCTTACTCCGCTGCGCTGCGTGCGCGGCTCGGATTTTCTGGATATGATGGCAGCATGGCCACGACAATTACCATACTTGGCGATGGGGCCTGGGGCACGGCCATTGCCCTGCTCCTGGCCCGCAATCCGGAGCACTGCGTTTCTTTATGGAGCGCGCGGGCGGAGAACGGCCGTCTTTTGCAAGAACGCCGTGAAAATGTCCGTTTGCTGACCGGCGTGCCCATCCCGCCGGCCATCCAGTTGACCACCGACATTGTCCAAGCCGTTGCCGGGGCCGACCTATGGGTGGCGGCCATCCCCACCGTTTATTTGCGCGCCACCCTGACGCGCATCGCCGCGGCTGTGCCGTCAGGACCGCCTGTCCTCAGCCTCGCCAAGGGAATGGAAATCGGCACGTTTCTGCGGCCGACGGAGATTTTGGCACAGATATTGGGCATCGAGAAAACCGCCGTCCTGAGTGGACCAAGCCATGCGGAAGAGATCAGCCGCGGCCTACCCGCATCCGTCGTCGTCGCCAGCCGCGATGTCGAGCTGGCCCAGTCGATTCAGCAGCGCTTCAGCACCGAGCGCTTCCGTGTCTACACCAATCCTGACCCGGTGGGCGTCGAATTGGCCGGAGCGCTCAAGAACGTCATCGGCATCGCCTCCGGGATCAATGACGGTCTGGGCCTGGGTGACAATGCCAAGGCGGCGCTATTGACGCGCGGCCTGGTTGAGATGACGCGTTTCGGCGTCGCCCTGGGGGCGCAGGCGCGGACCTTCTCTGGCCTTGCCGGTCTGGGCGATCTCATCACCACCTGCGTCAGCCCGCACGGCCGCAATCACCGCCTCGGCCAACGATTGGCCCAGGGCGAACGTTGGGCCGACATCCTGACCGGCATGACGATGGTTGCCGAGGGTGCTTTCACCGCTCGCAGTGTCCACGAACGCGCCGGCGAGATGGGCATCGACATGCCGATCACCACCGAAGTTTATCGCGTCCTGTATGAAAACAAAGATCCGCGCCTCGCCGTTAACGATCTGATGCTGCGCGAGCCGAAAGGGGAGATGGAATCGCTATGAATGCATTTCAACATGCGTTGAAAGAATGGGCGGTCATTTGCCGGGCGCTTGCCGACGGCCGGCAAGCGTTGCTCCTGCGAAAGGGCGGCATCGCCGAGAAGAGCGGCGAGTTCGAAGTCGAGCATCGGCGATTTTGGCTGTTTCCAACTTACGTCCATCAGCAGCATGACGGCATCGTACCGGAGGCGGCACCGCTTCTGGAGCAGGCCGAGGCGGACCGACCGCCGCCGGGCATCGTGCGGCTGACCCATTTCGCCGAGGCCGCGGGCATCTATCACATCCGCGAGTTGGCCGACGCATTGAAGTTGAGTGGGCTGCACTGCTGGTCCCAGCAAACGGTACAGGCGCGTTTCGAGTATCGAGGGCCGGGATTGTATGTATTGGCAGTGCGCGTCTATCGTGTGGCGCAGGCGTTCGGTCTGCCCGATACCACCGAGTACGCCGGCTGCCGGAGTTGGGTGGAACTCGACCGTGCTTTGCCGACGGAAGGAGCAACGCCGGTGCTGAGCGAGGAAGCATTCGCGGAGGTGTTGCGCACGCTCGATCATCTGCTAGCACAGCCGCGACCGTAAGGGAGCAGTTCGGAAGGCAGCTCTCTTACGGTCGTTGCTCTGCTTCGCCTGGATCGTTATGTTGCCGCTCGACGCCATCGGCTATACTTCTCTCTTGGGACTACGGGAGGGCGTTATATCATGTCCGCGACAACAATTCCCTTCAGTGAAACAGCCCGCCAGATTCTGCGGGAGTTGGCCGAACAGACCGGCCAAACTACAACCGATATTCTCGACAAGGCGCTCGATGCGTACCGTCGTAAGCTCTTCTTCGAGCAATTGAATGCCGGCTATGCCGCGCTGCGGGCCGATCCGCAAGCGTGGGCCGAAGAATTTGAGGAACGGAATTTGTGGGACGCAACTCTGATGGATGGCCTCGACCCCAACGAGTGCTGGACGGACGACGGCCGTTGCCATTACCCAAGTTGAACCTTACTCCTTGCCCAAAAGCAAATCGATCACCCAGCAGCCGCGGACGTGTTCGCCGGGTTGACGGCAATGGTTGAGGATGTCGGCATTGGTGCACCCGGCTTCTTCGAGGGCGTCTGCGAGGATCGGCACGTCAGTAAAGTCATAGCTGTCGTACATTCTCTGGGCCATCGAAACAAGTAGCCCACCATGCCAGTTAAGCATCTCAGGGGTAATGGTGGCCGTGCGGAATGGATTCCCAATAATATCGTGGAGTAATGCTGATTGAATTGTGGATTCATCTTCGATAAAATGCCAATGAAGTTGCTGGAGAGCCGCTTCCCATGCTTCTTCCACAGCAACCCAATGGGCTGCACATGACCCTTCAAATGCCCGCCCTTCCACCTCTCCCTTTCCTGAATTCAGAAATAATTCACGTGAATTGGATATAGCGTCATCCGCCTCATCGCACGCTCGATCGAGCGATGCATCATCTGATAAACCGTCTGCGTGTTGCTCGGCGATTTCAACCGACCGCCGGCTTCTCTCATCGGCCAACAAGTGCCAACCCTCACGTACATAGGCGCAAGCGAACAGGCGCAATTTCCGATCACTCGCCTTCTCGTGGAGAAACAACAGCATATCGAAAGAGTCCGTGCAAGCCAACCACTCCGCCTCGGTCATGGCATCACCCTATTTCCGTCGCACCACCGTGGGATCAACCTCGGTTTCGTGCAGGAATTGCGCCGCCTGTTCCGGCGGCACGGGATTGATGTAGAAGCCCGTGCCCCACTCGAAGCCGGCGACGCGCGTTAGACGCGGGATAATTTCCATGTGCCAATGATAATGCGGCAACAATTGTGTATCGAACGGCGATGTGTGAATGATGTAATTGTAAGCCGGCTTGTCGAGCGCCGCCTCGACTTTCAGCAAGATTGTTTTCAGCACCGTGCCCAATTCGTCGACTTCGTTCTTCTGGATGTTTTCGTAATGGCTATTGTGCGTCTTGGGCAGGATCCACGTCTCGAATGGGAAGCGGGCGGCGTAGGGGCAGAAGGCGACGAAATTGGGCGTGTCAAGCACGATGCGTTTTTCGGACTGCAATTCCTGATGGATCATGTCGCAATAAATGCAACGGCCGCGGTAATTGAAAAATTCCAGCGATCCGGACATCTCCTCCCAAACGTTGATGGGCACAATCGGCGTGACGATAAGCTGTGAGTGCGAATGCTCCAGCGAGGCGCCGGCGGCGGTGCCGACGTTTTTGAACACCATGCCGTAAACAAGTCGAGGATCTTTTTTCAAATCGACAAGGCGATCACGGTAGACCCACAGAATCTCGCGGATATTTTCTTCCGCGAGATTGGACATGCTGAGTTCGTGAAAGGGACATTCGATAATGACTTCGTGGGCGCCGATACCGTTCATCTTATCATAAATGCCATCGCCGCGCTTGTTCAAATCACCTTCGATTTGCAGCGCGGGAAATTTGTTGGGCACGACGCGAACGCGCCAGCCCTTCTCGTTCGAGCGCGTGTTGCGGTCACGATAAGCGAGGATTTCATGCGGTGTCTTGTCTTCGTTGCCCTCGCAGAAAGGGCAGAAGGCGTCGTCGGGCAGCGGTTCTTCTTTTGGTGGTATTGGGCGTTTGGCGCGTTCGGTAGCGATGATGACCCAGCGTCCAACGATGGGATCCTTGCGCAATTCCGGCATCGGCAATCCTCGAAGTAAATCGGCAAACTCTTGCAACGTCTGATCCATTTCAATGTTTCAGGAGAGCTAGCCACAGAGAACAAAGAAAAGACAAAAAAAGACAGCAAAAGGACAGAAAAGAATTAAAAAATTCCTTGCATTTTCATTCTTTCCTTTCGGTGTCTTCCTCTGTCTTCTCTGTGACTCTGTGGTTAGTCCTCTTCTACCTCACACATTCCACATGATCTGCTCAAAGTCGCGCGAGGGGCGTGTCAGCACGATGGCGCCTTCGCGGGGGGCGCGGTCCTGGCTTTGGCCATCGCGCAGCAGCTCGACGAAGAACTGCAAATGCCCCTCCACGGCCACGCCCAAGGCGTCGAATGGGACGGCCAACTCCGCGATTTGATCGATGCCCACCGGCACCTGAACATCCGCCACTGGCATGCCGTCGCGCAGCAGTTCGGCTCGCTGCTCAGCTCGGCCCGGATTGGTTACGCGCACCTCAAAACCGGCCGGCTCGACGAAGCCGATGCGCCACACATCGAAATCCGCCAGGGCGCTCTTGGCGGGGCGGTTGCAATCGATGCGGATCAACAAGAGCGAAAGGTTGAAGCCGAAGTACAATTCTTCGAGCGGCCCTTGCGTGGCCATCGCCATCGTACCACGTTCGTTCTGACAAATATAGCGGCCGGCGCTGACCCACTCGAAAAAAGTATAACGGCCATCGATTTTGACATCGAGAAAGGCGCGCGGCGTGGTGTAGTGGACGCGCTGGCCCTTGCGGCTGATGGGCCGGCCCAATTCCGGCGGAGGGGTGTCGCCGAGCAGGACGTAGACGTTTTGCAAATGCTTGCGGAACAGGTAGTCGAACAAGGCATCCTGGGCGCTGGAGTGATCGTCGCCGAACCACCAGAACCAATCGCTGCCCTCGGCGATGTACATCTCCTCCCACGCCCTCTCCAAAGCAGACAAGGAGACCGGGAGATTGGGAGACAAGGAGACCGACGCTTCTTTCTCCTTGTCTCCTTGTCTCCCAGTCTCCCGGTCTTCGAGGGTCCCCTTGTCCTTGAGATAGGAGCGCGTGCGATGCAGGGCGTCCCAGGCGGTGTTGTCCTCTTCGTGGCCGATCCAGATGGCGAAATTGTGGCTGATCCAGCTACCGGCGAACAGGCGCGGCAGCGTCTCGCTCGGTGGATAGCGCTCGAGGTACTCGCCGACTTTCATCGGCTTGACGCCTGGCGTCTGCGTGCAGCGCTGGTAAAGGGCTCGGAGAAAATCAACTCCCCCGCCGGGATAATGTTCCCAGCAGTTTTCGCCGTCGAGAATGATGCTGACCAGCGCCGGCTCATCGCCCTGCATGACTTGGCCGATGCCGTAGAGACAGCTCATGAAGTTGTCGGCTGCGGCATTGGGATCGCTGCGCTGATAGTGAAAGCCGATCAGATCGCTTAGGGCATGATCACGGAAGACGATGCCCAGCTCGGCCTCGCCCTCACGCACTTTATAGGCGCGATAGAGCTTTTCCGGATTGCGGACATGGCCCCGGCCATCCCGACTGACCGCGCCGTGCGTCGAGGCGCTGAGCACTTCCTCATCCGTGGCGATCCAGCGGATGCCGTGCTGGGCCAAAAGCGGCAGCATGCTCTGACACACCGAACCCTCGGCCGGCCACATGCCCTTGGGCTTCTGGCCGAAAATGCGTTCGTGTTCCTCCACGGCGCGGCGAACGTGGACAGCGGCATCTTCGAGATAGCCGCCCGTGTAGCGCGGCAGCTTCACTTCCGGCATGGCTTCTCGCGCCAGTTTTTTGTCGAAAAGCAGAGGTAAAATCGGGTGATAGTACGGCGTGGTCGTCAACTCGACCTGCCCGCGCTCGGCTAGCTCCTTGTGCAGCGGGATGATTCGCCTGAGGATCTCGAGGTGCTTGTCCAGGAGCGCATCGCGCTCCTCATCGGTGAAATTGCGGCCCTTATCGCGCAGGCTTTGCAAGCACTCGTCCTGCTCGATGGCCAACGGATGAATCCACGTCAGATTGAACCACACTTGCAGATCGCGCAAGTCGCGCGGCTGGAATCGGCGCAGCACATCGCGGGCGCTGTTCCGCCCCAGAGCGCGGCGCTGATACAGCTCGGCGTAACGCGGAAACGGCCGAATCATGTGATCCGGATTGGCCATGAAGAAATGCTCGAGCAGAAACAGGCTATCGTCTTCGGAGAGACTCTCCGCGGGTATGCGCGACACGTCGAGGAAGCGGTCGCTGGCGCCTTTCTCGGTATAGGCGCGGAGCTGGAGCAGCAGGCTGGGCACAAGATTGATGGTGCAGCGCATCTCCGGAAATTCCAGGAGGTGCAGCGCCATGCCGCAATAATCCTTCACGCCGTGAAGGCGCACCCACGGCATGGGATTTTCGCCGCTAACATCATCGGGATAATACGGCTGATGCTGATGCCATAGGAATGTCAGTGCGATGTCCGCCATTGTCCGTTGTCCGCTATCCGCTGTCCGCTATCCATTCTAGGCAGTAAGGATAACGATGGGAGAGAATCCGCCCTCCCTCATAGTATAGCGCCGCGGGAGGAGCGGATAGCGGATTGCGGATAGCGGACAAGGGAGGTAGCCAACGTGTCCACCAGCCTGCTCGACAAGCGCGAAACACGCATTCGCACGATGTTCGGCAACATCGCGCACCGCTACGATCTGCTGAACCACTTGCTCAGCCTCAACATTGATCGCTACTGGCGCTGGCGAACGACGCGCCTGGCGCCGCCGCATGTCCCTGCCGCCGGCGCCGCCGCCCCCATCCTCGATGTTTGCACCGGCACGGGTGACTTGGCTCTCGCTTACGATCGGGCGGCGAAACACCGTGTGCCCATCGTCGGCGCCGATTTCTGCTTGCCGATGCTGCTGCCGGCCCGCGACAAGACCGAGCGCCGCCGCGCCGCCAACCGCATCCGCTTCGTCGAGGCCGACACACAACGCCTGCCCTTCCCCGACGATACCTTCCAATTGACCACGGTGGCGTTCGGTCTGCGCAACGTCACCGACACGGATCGCGGCTTGGCCGAGATGGTGCGCGTGACGCAGCCGGGCGGCCGGGTGGCCATCCTGGAGTTTTCGCAGCCGCGCCATTGGCTGTTCGGCCGGCTCTATCGTTTCTATTTCCGTTGGATTTTGCCGTGCGTGGGCCAGACGGTCTCGCGCAGCCGCGACAACGCTTACAATTATCTCCCAGCCAGCGTGATGGAGTTTCCCGATGGCGAAGCGCTGGCGGCGAAGATGCGCGGCCACGGACTGACGGAAGTGCGCTGGTATCCGCTGACGTTTGGCATCGCGACACTGTATGTGGGCATGAAGACAACTTGTGCCGTTACAGAGAATTCTCAGTGTGAAGGAGGCAATTCTCATGGCGCGGATGTACCAGCGACGGGATGATTTTGAAGCGATCATCCGCATTTTGACCGCCAGAGAGGGAGGCCGATGCACTCCCGTATATAACGGAATTCGCTGGGATCTACGATACTTCCATCAGAGTGATACCGAGTTATCGATGATCCGGCCGGAATTTGTTGACGAGAACGGGGAGACTTTGCCCATCGATCAACCATTGACCGGCTTGTTGCGCGCGAAGTTCTATGTAATCGCGGACGAGATGCGGGATTTTCACCGCCAGCAAGTTCACCCTGGAGTTGGCTTCTTTTGTGTGGAAGGACCTCATGTTTGTGCCGTCGGTATTATTACTAAGGTCACGGGTCTGGCGGACTGGGGAAATTGATTGTTTTTTCTCCCGAACTCCGCTAGAGAAAAAAGGCGTGGCGATAAGGAGAGAACATGTTGCCCCAACGTCCGTTCGTATTTATTGCGCTGATAGCCAGTCTCGTACTTGCCTCCACGGCCCATGCCAAGGACGAAGCCCGCGATTCGCTTTGGGCGGCCGTCCGCAATAGCGACGCGAAAGCAGTAAAATCCGTGCTCGCGAAGGGGGCCGACGTTAATGCGAAAAACGAGATAGGCATCACCGCCCTCTGGATCGCCGCGAGCAAGGGCCAACTCGAGGTAGTCAGGGCAGTGCTTGACGCTGGGGCCGATGTCAATGCTCGCGACGGCATCTGGTACCAGACGCCGCTTAGTTTGGCCGTCGGCGGGGAGCATGCGGCCGTCGTAACGGCCCTACTCAAGGCGGGGGCCAAGGATATTGATGCAGCCGTCGTCAGCGCGGCGGCGGCCGGCAAACTGGCTGTCCTCAAGGCTGTTCTCGATAATGCCAAGCCGCGGCAGGCCGCACTCGATGCTGCCTTGTTCGTTGCTGCCAAGGATAAGAAGGACATCCGGCAGGCGCTCGAGAAGGCCGGGGCCATGGCGCTTCAACCGGCCTCTCCGAAAGACCGCGAAAACTGGAAACCCCTGGCCGGCACATACGAGAGCGATAACGGCGGCAAGGTAACCATCGAGGTGTTACCGACCGGAGTCGCCATCCGCCGGGCCGCCGGCTCTTATCAAGCTCTCCAGCCGGTCGGCCCGGACGCCTTCCGGCCGCTCGGCCTCGACTTCCCCACCTATGTTTTCGAGCGGAAAGACGGGGGAGTGCAGCGACTGATCCAAAAGCAATTCACCGCCGAAGTCATCCTCTTTCGTTCGGAAACCAAGCCGGCACCCAAGCTCGTCACCCCGCCGCGTGAGGACGGCAAGGTCCATACTGCCGCACCGCTGCCTTGGCCTTCGTTTCGTGGGCTGGACGGCTCGGGCGTCGCCGACGGACAGCACCCGCCGCTCACCTGGGATGTGAAGAAGCAGACCAATGTCCGCTGGAAAACCCCGATCCCGGGCCTGGGCCACTCCTGCCCGATTGTCTGGGGCGATCGCGTCTTCGTGACCACCGCTATCAGCGGCGACCCCAATCCCAAACTCCGTATCGGGAATTATGGTGCCGTAGATTCGGTTAACGATACGAGCAAGCACACCTGGCAGGTTATCTGCCTCGACCGTATCACCGGCAAGATCCTCTGGACCCGGACTTCGTTTGAGGGCGTGCCCAAGATCAAACGGCATCTCAAGGGCAGCCAGGCCAACTGCACCCCAGCGACGGATGGAAAGCGTGTAGTCGCCTGTTTCGGACCCGAGGGACTCTATTGCTACAATTTCGAGGGCAAATTGCTCTGGAAACGCGATCTTAGCTCCATCGACTCCAGCTTCGCCATGGACCGAGAATACGAATGGGGGTTTGGCAGCTCCCCGATCATCCACGATGGCCTGGTCATTCTTCAGTGCGACCTGAGCAAAGACTCCTTCATCGCCGCGTACCGCCTGGAAGACGGCTCGCGAGCCTGGTCCACCCCGCGCGACGAGATCCCCTCGTGGAGCAGCCCGGTCGTCTGGCGCAACCGCCTCCGGGCCGAAGTGGTGACAAACGCTTCGCAGTACGCCCGTGGCTACGACCCGGCGACCGGCAAGGAACTGTGGCGTTTGGCGAAGAAATCCGAAGCCACGATCCCAATGCCCGTCATCGGCGGCGAGGTGGTGTATATCACGAGCGGCAACCGCCCAATCCAACCGATCATCGCCGTTCGTCCCGGCGCGGCCGGCGATATCTCGCTGGGTCCGAACGGCGACCGAAACGAGTATATCGCCTGGAGCAAGAAACGAGGCGGACCTTACATGACAACGCCCATTGTTTATCGTGGCTATCTCTATGTCTGCTCCAACGCCGGGATGCTGACTTGCTATGACGCGGACACGGGCAGCGAGATCTACAAGGAACGTTTGGGCGGCGTGAGCTACACGGCCTCGCCGGTCGCGGCAGACGGGCGGCTGTACTTCACTACGGAGCAGGGTGAAGTACGGGTGGTAAAAGCCGGCCCGAAGTTCGAACTACTTGCTGTCAATGACATGGGCGATGTGTGCATGGCAACCCCAGCCGTCTCCGGCGGCTCGCTGTTCGTGCGCAGCCAGCATTATTTGTTTGCCTTGGGATGGCAACAGTCCGCAGAGTGACGGATGCGAGAAATCCTGGGGCTGGGTCTCGCACCGAGAAGGGAGACGGTTCTCATGGACGTACACTTGAGGGAGCGACTTCTGGACATGGTTGCAGAGCAGCGGCGCGTTCATACAGAGCTGAGTCAAACGGGGGAGCTCTATCAGGGCCGGCCCATGGTGCCTCGCCTCGCTGAGGTCGTTCGCCGGCACGTGTCGGCGCTCGAGGCCATCATTGAGGAGCATGGCTGGCCGGGAAAGTCGCTTGTCGGAGAAGACGGTAGCCACGCGGCGTGGTTCCTTATGCAACATGCGATCGAGAGGCCGGACCTGCAACGCCGGGGCTTGCTGCTCCTTCGCGCGGCCGTGGCACGGGGCGAAGCGGCACCGGCTCAGGCGGCGTATCTGGAGGACAAGATCGCCTTTTTCGAGCGCCGGCCGCAACGGTACGGGACGCAGTTCGACTGGGACGCGGAAGGCCGAATGAGCCCGTGGCTGCTGGAAGACCCCGAGCGAGTTGACGAATACCGATCGCAGGTGGGCCTGAGTCCGCTGCAAGAGAAGATCGAAGAGTTCGGGAAAGATGAACACCGGCCCGCGGACTATGAGCAGTACCGACGGGAAATGCTCGCGTGGGCCAAATCAATAGGGTGGTTCTGACCGCAGAGTGCCGTACCCGGCGCGACAGAACACGGGCACTACAACGGACGATTATTCGATCCTCAGCGTCAGGTCTGTATGAGATGACTACGGAACCTTCCCCCGTTGGGGCACGGTCTCCCGACCGTGCCCCCATCGCCGACCGTAGGTCTCCCGCGTCCCGTGGAGACCTGCGGTCGGCGGACTGGCACGGTCCGGAGACCGGGCCAAAACAGAGGTGATTGACGGTTATTCGATCCTCAGCGTCAGGTCTGTATGAGATGACTGCGGAACCTCGTCACTAGCGTACATCGAGAGTGTATTCGGGATCGCCGGATTCGTTCGTCGCTTGTGTCAGTCGGAATGATTTGCCGAATGAATTCGACTTGATCCAGCCATCTTTTTTGGGACTTGCCCGGTAGCCTTTAGGTGTATGCCGCAGAATATCGAAGACGAGAGGTTCTTTCCGGGCATCGATCAGCCAATATTCGCGGATGCCGGCTTCCCAATAACAGCGACGGAGTTGCTGCGTGTCCTTGTGAACGGAACTGTCGCTAACCACTTCCAGCACCATGTCGGGGGAGCCTTCCATCTCGACATAGCCCCTCTTCCTACCTTCAAGCAAGCGAACACGATCTTGGCGCGCGGCATTAGACACGAAGACCGCGTCTGGGACGACGGCGAAATTCACATCCACGTTGCTCAGGAACACATCATCGCCGAGTAAGACGCCCATCCGCTCTGTTTTCACAAGGGGCCTCAATACTGCAACAATCTCCGACTTGACGTCTATATGAGTAAAGATTTGCTCTTTGCTCATGTCAACCCACACCTCTCCGTTGAGGTAGCAGATCCGACCCGTCTCTGGGAAATCCTCGCTGTCGGCCCAACGTCGGAACGAATTCAGATCCGTGACCCACTCGGGAATATTCACTTCATCCGATTCGATCACGATAGTGACCATTGCTCCGCTCCTTCGTACAACACGGCAATCGCCGCGTATCATACTCGAACCGTTCTCCCGAAAACCACCCCACTCCAAACCGTTTGCGATAGAATGAGCGGCACGGATCGGCCCACCGCGAAGGAATACTCATGACTAATGCCACGCCGCCACCTGCCTCCTCTCCTCATCTGCTCGTCCGTGCCGCGCGCGGCGAGGCGGTGGAGCGGCCGCCGGTTTGGGCGATGCGCCAGGCCGGACGCTGGGATCCCGAATTCAATCGACTTCGCGACGGCCTGTCGTTCTACGAGTTTTCCGAAAATGTCGAGCTGAGCGCGAGGGCGTCGCTGTTGCCGCGACGGTTCGGGGTGGATGGCATCATTCTGTTTTACGACATCACCACGCTGCCGGTGGCGATGGGACAGCGCTTCGTCTTGCAGCCGGCGCGCGGACCGGTGCCTGACCACCCCATTCGCACGCTCGCCGATGTGGAGCGCCTGGAAGCGATGCCCGATCCACGGCGCTTCCAGCACGTCCGCGATTTGCTGCGCCGGGTGCGCGAGGAACTGCGCGGCGAACTGCCGGTGCTGGTCTTCGCGGGGGCGCCGTTCACGGTGGCGACGTACTGCATCAACACCGGCAAGGACATCGCCGCCACGCGACGGTTTGCTGCCGAGCAGCCGGGCGTGTGGAACGCTTTGCTGGAGCGTCTCGCCGCGGCCACGGTTCACTTCCTGCGCACGCTGATCGCCGAGGGTGCCGACGTGTACCAGCTCTTCGACTCGTGGGCGGGTCTCTTGGAGCGCCCGGAATACGAGGCCTGGGCGCAGCCGCATCATGAGACCATCTTCCGCGAAGCGACGGGAATCCCGCGCATCCTGTTCGTCAAGGAGGGGCCGTATTTGCCGCTCATGGCGGCGTCGGGTGCGGACGTGATCTCGCTGGGCGTGCGGCACGATTTAGCAGCGGCACGGCGCGATCATCCGCATCTGGTATTTCAAGGCAACGTCGATGAGGAGATTCTGCGTTCGGGAACGCCGGAACAAGTGACGGCTGCGACGCGCGCTTGCGTGGCGGCCGGCGGATGCCGGCGACACATCGTCAATCTCAATCACGGCGTCGATCGCGCCACGCCCGTCGCCAACTTCGAGGCATTCGTGCGGGCGGTCCGCGGAGAGACCTTAAAATAGACCTATTTTCGCCTTCCCATCTAGGAAGAGAGGGTTGACGCCGATGCCGGACGCCAACGCGGGCAAAGCGCAACCTTACCCGAGTTCCCAGCGATACGACATAGCACCGTCTCCGTTGCTATCGTAGAGATTATGCCAGCCCGCAGCGCCAGCAAGGGATGCCCTTGCTGGCGCTGCGGGCTGGCAAGCAAGGGGAAGCCGCGATGTTTCATCCCAAGGGGCCGACGTTCTGGGAACTGGCCGTGCAAGCGCTGTCTTCGACGCAGCGGGGCTACGATTTGCTTGCGCCGAAATTCGATTACACGCCGTTTCGCACGCCGCAGATCCTCCTTGATGCGTGTGGCGAGCAGCTCGCCGCGCTGGGTCCGTTTGACGCTGGACTAGACATTTGTTGCGGCACCGGCGCGGGGATGGCGATGATTCGCCGCTACTGTCGCCAGCGTGTCACCGGTATTGATTTCAGCCAGGGCATGCTCGAAGTGGCCCGCGAACACACCGCCGCTGCGCCCGGTGAGACGCGGCTGGAGTTCGTGCGCGGCGATGTGCTGGCCATGCCGTTCGCCGCTGCGTTCGACCTGGCCGTCTCCTTCGGCGCGTTCGGGCACATCCTGAAACAAGACGAGCCGCGTTTCGTTGCCGAAATCGCCCGCGTGCTAAAACCCGGCGGCCGATTCGTCTTCATCACGACGTACATGCCGTCCTTGATCTCGCCGCATTATTGGTTCTCGCGGTTGTTTAACGCCGCGATGCACGTGCGCAACTTTCTCATCAAACCGGAATTCATCATGTATTACCTGACGTTTTTGCTGCCGGAGGTAGAGACGCTCTTGCGACAGCACGGTTTTGATGTGGAGGTGCGCGAGATGGGGTTTAAGGGAATGTGGCCGGCAGCGCGGCTGGTGATCGCTACGCGAGGCGAGAGTCGTTGAGCAGTATCCAGTCTCGCGCCGGTTCCAATGGGTGCTATCAGCCAGCCCGAAGTATCATTTGTGGTTCCTTGGGGCCGACAGGTAAGGAGATTGCCGGAGAAGGAGCCACGAATCCCATATGCTGCGCGAAACGGCGCTGCCGATGACAAGCGTAGTACACGCGGCGGGCCTGATCTTTTGTCCGTCTCCTGCGTGTCGCGTCCATGAGGTGGTTCCTTGTGGGTTGTCCGTGGATGAATTGCCCTTCCTTCGACGCTACTCCATTTACGGCCGTGGTGAAGAACTGTGACAGCTTCGCGCGAAGAATTCCGCAGGCTGCCATGAGGGGAAAGGATCGATTGGACGATCAACGTGAACACTCGTACAAATGCCCTGTCCCAGCATCAGGAGGAGGGAATCCCATGCACGACGACTTCGCTTCCCTGTTCGCTTTCAATCGATGGGCGAATGCCAAGATGTTCGACGCCTGCCGGAAGCTCACCCAGGAGCAATATGTTGCCGAGCCGGTGCCTGGCTGGCCGTCCGTTCGCGCGACGGTGTACCACATTGTCATCGTTACCGAGATGTGGCTGCGCGGTCTGGAAGGCGATTTGGACGACACCATTCCAACGGAGGCCGAGATTGCCACCGTCGATGATGCCGAGCGGCTGCTCGACCGAGCATATCAACGGTTCAATCGATTGTTGCCCACGCTGACGCCGGAAAAGTTGGCGACCGCCATCACGCTGCAACGGCGCGGCCGGACCATTACGATGCCACCGTGGGCGCTCTTGCGCCATGTGGTCAATCACACGACGTACCACCGCGGCCAAGTCGCTTCCAAACTCAAACGCTTCGGCATTCAGCAAGCAGAAACCGACCTCGTGTTCTGGTGGAAGGAACAAATGCCGCAGTAGGAGTGATCCGAAAAAAGGATGCCCGAATCGTGTCAGGTCTTCGTTCCTCGTTAGCTCAGCCCAAAAGGGCTGGGCTAACGAAAACAACATATCTGAAAACAATCGCGCCCTCGTGACCGAAATGCGGGAAAAACGGGCGAAAGCGATTGCAGATCAAAACAGGCACGCTACAATCATTTTACCTAGTCCTTCCTCACTCAAAGCCAGCCGCTCCCCACGGAGAATCTATCTCATGGCCATCCGAGTCCGCTGTCCCAGTTGTGAAACGGTTTACTCGCTCGCTGATCATCTCGCCGGAAAGACGGTGCGTTGCAAGAAATGCGAATCGGCCATCGTCGTCCGGGCAGCCAAGGGACGCGCGGAAAAGGAAGGGGACGAAAGAGAATCTCGCCGCGATAGCGGCGAACGAGAGAAAATCCAGACGCGCGCGAGCGCGCCCAAACGTCCACTCGCACGGACGGAAGAAGAACCGAGCAGACCGCGGCGGCGCGATCGAGATGAGGACGAACTGGATATTCGGCGGCCGCAGCGCGGGAGCAATCGCGGCTTGGTGATCGGCCTGATCGCCGGTTGTGCGGGACTGCTCCTGCTGCTGGCGGGTGGATTGGTTGTGTTCATCGTCGTTCTCGTCAATCGCTCCGAGGCAAGCAGGGAAGCCGAGTCTGTCGCCATGGCGAACGCGGGGGCGAACAATGCGCCGGCGCCGCCTCTGCCCGGGATGGGCGATCCGAACAAGGAGGCCGGCTTCCTCGTTAATACCGATCCCGCATGGCCCGAAGTTGTACCGCCGCATGCTCCGCCCGACTCCGTGGTGCTGCGCATTGGCGGCGTTGCAGACGAAAACACTCAGGAAGCCATATCCGAAAAGTTGCAAGCGCTCGGTATGAAGGC
This sequence comes from Gemmataceae bacterium, assembly GCA_035653735.1. Lineage (GTDB taxonomy): Bacteria > Planctomycetota > Planctomycetia > Gemmatales > Gemmataceae > JAJPHU01. The sequence continues at coordinate 27,081 of DASRBG010000107.1, read as the reverse complement.
GGGCCAGTTTGCCATGCATTCGCGGCGTAAAGGCGATCGCATGACGGTGGTCATCATGAACGTCCCGGATGTCCAGGCTTATTCCCAAAAGCTGGATTTTGGCAAGGTAGAGAGCGTGAAGGACCGCTTCATCACCATGACGGCCCACAAGGTGAAAGGGCCGCCGGCGAACGCCGATGCCTTGACCAAGCTCTTGTATCAATTGAACTCGCCCAACGTTCTCAAGCGGCATGAGGCCCTTCGCAAATTGAAAAGCATGCTGCCCGACGACAAGCACCGCGCGGAAGTCGTCAAGGCGTTGGAGCCTTTGCTTGGCAATGACGATCATTTCACGCGCGAGTGGGCCATCGAATCGCTCGGCATCTGGGGCAATAAGGACGCCGTGCCCCTCTTGCTCAATGCGATGCGGGAACAAGAAACACGCGGAGTCGCCATGAAGGCATTGGCACGCCTTAAGGATGAACGCGCCGTCGAGCCGATCGCCGAGCGGTTGGATGAACTGTTCGACCGCCACAATGCCGCCGAAGCGCTCAAAGCAATGGGACCGATGGCGGAGAAGGCCGTTCTCGCCCGCTTGAATCACCACGATTGGATGATTCGCCAAACTGCATGCGAAATTCTAGGCGTGATCGGCACCAAGCAAAGCATTGCCCCTCTGGAAAAAGTCGTCGCTGCGGGAAAAGATCCCTTCTCGGGGCCAAACCATATCGTGGCGAAGTTTGCCGAGCAGGCCATCCAGGCCATCAAAACGCGACAGTGAGCCGCCCTGTTGAGTTATCGTTTCGCGCGATACGCGGTTCGCGCGAAACGATAACTCAACCTTCCTCTCAATCGTCTACTTTCCGTAGACTTCTCCGCCAACGTCCCCTATCCTTATCGTATTCTGCAATTGACGCCGAATCCCCCGGCTTCTCGTTGCGTGGGTAAAGTATCGACTCGGTAGGAAATCAGTTCAAGGAGATTCTTGCGCTCATGATTACCCCTTACTTTTCGCGACGGACTCTGCTGCCGAAGCTGGCCGCGATCCTCGGCGTCCTGGCGGCGCTGCTTCTTAGCGCGGCATCGGCCCATGCCAGCGAAGCCGATCTTGCTATTCCCGATTTGCACGAAGGCACCTTCACCAGCCTTGGCGGCATCAGCGCGTGGTGGCTGTTGTTCATCGGCGCCTGGGTCATCTGTGGTACACTCGGCATCAGTCTCTATCTGCGCACGCAGATTCACCGGCTTCCCGCGCATCGCTCGATGCTCAACGTCGCGGACACGATTTATGCCACTTGCAAAACGTACCTGATTCAGCAGGGCAAATTCCTGCTCATGCTGTTCGTGCTGATCGCCTGCGCCATCGCCTACTACCTGCTCGGCTTCAGCGGAGACGAGGGTGCTAAAGAGGCGACGGCGGCCGAGCATATTAGTCCTATCACCACGCTGATTCTCGTTTTGTTCTTCGCCATCGTCGGCATGGGCGGCTCCTATGCCGTGGCCTGGTACGGCATCCGCGTCAACACCTATGCCAACTGCCGAACCGCCTTCGCCTCGCTGCGCGGCAAGCCGTGGGATGTCGTCAACATCCCGCTGCGGGCCGGCATGTCGGTCGGTTTGTTCCTCATCTCGCTTGAGCTGGTGATGATGGTCATCATCTTGCTCTTCGTGCCGCGGCAGATCGTGGGCTACTGCTTCCTCGGTTTCGCCATCGGCGAATCGCTGGGCGCTTCCGCGCTTCGTATCGCCGGCGGCATCTTCACCAAAATCGCCGACATCGGCTCCGACCTGATGAAGATTGTCTTCAAGGTCAAGGAAGACGACCCGCGCAATCCCGGTGTCATCGCCGACTGCACCGGCGACAACGCCGGCGACTCGGTCGGCCCGACCGCCGACGGTTTCGAGACCTACGGCGTCACCGGCGTCGCTCTCATCACGTTCATCACGCTAGCCGTCACCGAAAACGTCATTCGCGGCCTCTTCGGCCTGGCTCCTAACCCCGTCGCCCGGCCGGACGCTGCCGTTGCCACGACGAACTATCTCGATTTGCAGGCGAAGCTCATTGTCTGGATCTTCGCCATGCGCTTCCTGATGGACTTCATGTCCGGCGTTTCCTACTTCCTGAACCAGTGGATTTCGGAAAAGCAGTACGCAGGACGAACCGAGTTCGATTTTGAGCAGCCCTTGACGCGCCTCATCTGGATCGCGTCGATTCTGTGCATCTCGACCTCGTTCGGCATGAGCTGGCTATTGCTCAAGGATCTTGCCGTGGTGGTTGAGGGAGTTCCCCACGCAATGCCGCACTTGTGGTGGCAATTGGCGACCATTATCAGTTGCGGTACCTTGGCCGCGGTGCTTATCCCAGAATTCACCAAGATCTTCACCAGCTCGCATTCCCGGCATGTTCACGAGATCGTCACCGCTTCGCGTGAAGGCGGCTCGTCCCTGACGATCCTCTCCGGCATCGTCGCGGGCAATTTCAGCGCGTTCTGGAAGGGAATGCTCATCGCCGGGCTGATGGCCGTCGCCTACGCCGTCAGTTCCGTGGACTCGCCTCAGTACTACCATGCCGAGCTGATTAAGGTGATGGGTTCGTATGGCTCCGTCTTCGCCTTCGGTCTGGTGGCGTTCGGCTTCCTGTGCATGGGGCCGGTCAACATCGCGGTGGACAGCTACGGACCCGTGACGGATAATGCTCAATCGGTTTTCGAGCTGGCGCAGACGGAGCAGATCCCCGGCATTCACGACGAGATTCAGCGTGATTTCGGGTTCTCCCCGGACTTCGAGCGCGGCAAGCATTATCTGGAAGCCAACGATTCGGCCGGCAACACCTTCAAGGCCACGGCCAAGCCGGTGCTGATCGGCACCGCCGTCGTCGGTGCCACGACCATGATTTTCTCGATCATTCTGCTGCTCAAGAGCGTGGGCCTCTTGGCCTTGAGCCTGACCGACGCCCCGGTGCTGCTCGGCTTCATCTGCGGCGGCGCCGTCGTCTTCTGGTTCTCGGGTGCCTCCATGCAGGCGGTGGTGACGGGCGCTTATCGCGCCGTCGCTTTCATCAAGAAGAACATGAACCTTGACAAGAAAGAAGCCGACATCGAGGACTCCATAACGGTCGTCCGCATCTGCACGCGGTACGCCCAAAGCGGCATGGTAAACATCTTTATCGCCCTGATGACCATCACGTTGGCTTTCGCCTTTTTCGATCCGAACTTCTTCGTCGCTTATCTGGTGTCCATCGCCATCTTCGGCTTGTTCCAGGCCATCTACATGGCCAACGCCGGCGGCGCCTGGGACAACGCCAAGAAGCTCGTCGAGGTCGATTTGAAAGAAAAAGGCACGCCGCTGCATGCATCCACGGTCGTCGGCGATACGGTCGGCGATCCGTTCAAGGACACGACCTCGGTGGCCCTGAACCCGATCATCAAGTTCTCGACCTTGTTCGGACTGCTCGCCGTCGAAATCGCCGTCCATCTGCGGTTGGATGCGGCAAAATACGGCAAGATGGACTACGCCCCGCTGGTGGGCGTGGTGATGCTGCTTATCTCCCTGTGGTTCGTGTGGCGGTCGTTCTATGCCATGCGAATTCCCAAGGAAGAACAGACACTTCCGGAAGAGGAATCCGCGTCGGCGACGACGGCCGGCGATCAGACTCCAGTGGGGAGTCACTAACAGGGAAACCCGGCGAGCGGGGTCGCGTAAGCGCCCCGAGTGCTTCGTCTTACTCGGGGCGCTTACGCGACCCCGCTCGCCGGATTCTTTAACACGCCGCGCTCGCCGGATTCTTGCGTTAACACGCCCCGCTCGCCGATTCTTGTTATTCTTTTTCGGCTTTCTTCCTCTGCTTGCTCCACCACGCGATCCATTGCAGCACCGCCTGATCGCGTTCGTCGCGCGTGGCCTTGGCGGCGGGTCCGAAATCCTTCCCCGATAGCGCCTTGAGGGATGCGTGAGCAGCCCGGACCACGCTCGCTTCGTGATCGCGCAGAAGCTCGATGAGGTTGGGAATGAGCGTCTTGCTTTCCTTCTGACCGATGGCAATCGCGGCGGCGCGGCGGATCTCGGTGTCCTCGTCCTGGAGATACTCGACCAGCGTTTCGTCCTTCATGCGGGTCAGGCGGTTGGCCAGCGCGTCCCGTGCTTTCAGGTGGGCTTCGCCTTCCAGTTTCGGGATGGCTGCCGCCAGCGCTTCGGTGTATTTTGGACCTTTTTCCTTCTCCATTGCCTGCAGAAGCTTCATTTGCCGCGGCGGTCGGGCTTTGAGGATCGCGTCCGCCAGTTGAGTACCCTCCGCACTGATGGCTCGGGGGGCCTGCTTGTCGAGCGGCTTGGCGTCCGCGGATTCGATGCCGGATTTCATTTTGGCAAGGCGGCTTTTACTGACGCCCACCGCGGCACGCAGCACGCGCTCACCGGGATCGAAGATCTTGCCCCGCATTTCCGAGGTCAGGTCGCGGGCCAGGTTCGCCCGTTTCAAGAATAAAAGAGCAAAGGCCGTATCGACCCCGCCCTCGGTGTGATTGCCGTTCCAGGTGCCGTTGGGCGTCTGATTTTCTAACAGAATCTCGGCGCCCCAGTTGTACCAGTCCTTCTTGCCGATGGTTTTCAGATCGAGAGCGACGGCCACGCGCTCCAGCGACCACAGGAAGTAATAAGTCCTCCCCCCAACGCCGGTAGGCTGAGGCGCTTGGGGATGATACCCGCGTTTCGGGGGATCAATCCCTTTGGGGTTGCCAATCACGGTGCCGAGCGCTTCGAGTGCCTTTTTCAGGTTCTGGTCCTTGCTGATGTCGGGCACTTTGGCGTCCGGCTTGTGTTCGCGGAGATATTCCAGGGTAGCGCCGTCCGCAATGGCCAAGGCGAGCACTCCGGCGCATGTCATGGCCGCCTCCGAACCCATGCCGGGAGGATGGCCCATGTGTCCCGGCATTGGCGAGGGGGATAGGGGGGTATACGTCCAGCCGCCGTCCTCCAATTGCGTATTGCGAAATCGACGGTCCAGTAAAGTGATCGCTTTTTCCACTGGCAGACCGTGGCGGCGTCCTACCCACAGTGCCAGTGCAGCGAATTGCGTGTTGGAGTTGTCGCCCGGCAATTTTATGTAGGAGGGCAATTTCCCGGGCACGAATCCCTCTCCCCCAGGGGTGCCCGAAGCCGATCCTTCTTGTTGGGCAATCGATTCGCCCTGTTCCACTTTCCGAAGTTGCTCGCGGATCTCCGGCGCTAAATCTGCGACCTTCCGTTTGGTACCGGGTTTGATCGCCTCGCGGCGGCCAACGAGTTTCCTGCGGCCCTTCACGTTGGCTTCCAAGCGCTTCACTTCCGAATCGCTGATCTTCGGGCAGTAGTACGACCACCCCCCGCTTTGAGTATTCTGCCCCGCCAGCAGCCGCACCATGAGCGATTCAATCAGCGGTACGTCCTCGGGGTCGCCGAGGCGATCGAGAAACAGAATGGCCAGTGACACGGAGTAGGTGTGCGTCTCATTGTTGACGGCGGCCTTGCGGATGTAATCGGCGGCACGAAGGACGGCGTCATCATCCGGCGCGGCGCCGCATTCCAAGAGCGCCAGTCCAGCCAAGGCCGTGGCTCCGGTGTATGTGTGCTGCCAGATGCCTTCCCGGCTCTGCATGCCGCGGAGCGCCTTGACGCCTCTATCGATGGCCGCTTTGATCGCGTCCTCATCGACTGCATGGGCGGGGGTGCCCATCAGCGCCAAGGCCATCGACGCCAGTAATGACAAACCCAGTAGGTGTTTCATGGCATGTCCTCCCAGAAGTGAGGGAAGTCCTCATTCCCACAGAATACCGCGCGGATTGGGAATTACCAACGTGCCATCCGAGCCAAACCACGTTCGCGGAGGCTAATTGATCGTTTTACCCAACGGCTCCGCCAGGCGGCGCAGGGCCGAGAGCAGACAGGTAAACGACTCGAAATTCAGCGACTGCGCTCCGTCGGAAAGGGCGCGATCCGGGTCAGGGTGGACCTCGATGAGCAGACCATCGGCGCCGGCAGCCAGCGATGCCAGGGCCATCGCCGGCACGTAATCGCGCTTGCCGGTGCCGTGGCTGGGATCGACGATGATGGGCAGATGCGATAAGTGTTTGACCGGCGGAATCACCGATAAATCGAGCGTATTGCGGCTATGGTCGGAGAAGGTGCGGACGCCGCGCTCGCACAGAACCACGTTGTAATTGCCGCCAGCCATGACATACTCGGCGGCCATCAGCCACTCTTCCAGCGTCGCCGCCATGCCGCGCTTGAGCAGCACCGGCTTCGCGGAACGTGCCACACGCCGCAGCAAGCTGAAATTCTGCATGTTGCGCGTGCCGATCTGGATAATGTCGGCCACTTGCTCCACAGCGTCGGCGTTTTCGGTGTCCATCAATTCGGTGACGATGCCGATGCCGGTGCGCTCGCGGACACGCGCCAGAATGTCGAGACCTTCTTGGCCGAGTCCCTGAAAGGCGTAGGGACTGCTGCGCGGTTTGAATGCTCCGCCGCGCATCAAGTTGATGCCGTTCCGGCGGAGAAGCTCAGCGGTGCGCAGGATCATGTCCTCATTCTCGACCGAACACGGCCCGGCGATGAGCGTGAAGGTGCCGGGTCCGATGGTCGTGTGCGGCAAACGCACGTAGGTATCGGCCTCGTGCATTTCGCGGCTGGCCAGTTTGTATGGCTTGGTGACGCGGATCAGCTCGAACACGCCGGGCAGCACTTCCAACGACCGCGGATCGACGGTGCTGATGTTGCCGGTGATGCCAATGGCCGTGCGCGTGGCGCCCGGCATTGGATGCGGCGTCAGGTTCATTCGGCGAATGGTGGCAAGGACTTGCTCGATTTGTTGCGGCGTCGCGTGGCTGTGCATGACGACGAGCATGACAACTTCTCCTGGATTCGTTTCCGCTAACCATAGCAGGAACCGCCTCCACATGCAAAGCACGTCCGAGCCGCGCACGTAGCGCAGCGGAGTAAGCGACGGCGTGGGGACGGTCGCTTACTCCACTGCGCTGCGTGCGCGGCTCAGACAAAAATGCGTGCGCGGCTCGGACAAGAATAGCCAAACGCTCAGTTCTTTTTTCCCAGCAGCTTCGACAAACTGACATGCACTTCCTTGGTGTCGCCGGCCTTGACGATGGCGGCATTTGCCTTGGCGAGCAGCTCGCGCTCCATCGACGGACGCCATTGCTTGATGCTGCCGCGTGCCGCGTCGCCGAGCAGCTTCGCGGCCTCACCGCCCAGGCCAGCAATGTGCTCGACCACGAAATTATCGTAGTCGGACTCCGCTTGCAGCACACGCAAGCGAAACACCGCATCCGGCAGCAAGCCGCCGCTGCCATCCAGCCGCGCCGTCGCCTCGCAGTGCAGCGTCAGCTTGACGCGCAGCCGCGCACGGGTACTGCCCGAATAGGTGCGCCGTCCCCCATGCCAAGTCTGTTTGTCGTACTCGACATGCGTGTCAAATGAGACGAACGCGGTGAAGGTCATTCGGCCCGGTTCGAGAACGCGGGCGTCGCGCAAATCGAAAACGAGAGTGTCCGGCAAGCGGTCAGCCGTCACGCGTACCTTCCACCAACGGCCATCGTTCTTCATCACCTCGATTCTTTCCGGATGGACGTGAACGCCCTTGCCGCGCCACTTGATTTCGGGCACCGGCTTTTGCAAACCCCAATGCCGTAGATCCTCGTAGAGAGGCGACGGCATCGACTTGACGAGAACGCCGCGCAGCGAACCGGCCAGCGCATCAATCGAACCGCCGCCCAAGGCGGCCAGGACGTTGCCCGCGTCGAGAACCTTGACCGGAGCCGAAGGTGGAGAAGAGGAGCTAGCCACAGAGTCACAGAGAGCACAGAGAAGTAGAGCGGCGAACGGCCGGCGTGAGCCGGCTGGTAATAACCTCCACCAGCCGGCTGTCGCCGGCCGTTCGCCTGCTTGTTCTTCTCTCCGCTTGAGCATTTTTTCTTCTCTTCGTTCGGTTCCTTTGGGCCTTTCGTACAGAACTTGCCGCGCCGGATTTATGCTTATTCTCGGAATACTTCGCGCTGTCCAGCCCAGATTGGCGAAGGACGCGGGCGTTCCGCATGCAGGGAAGATTCGCTAGTCGCCGAAAAAGGAGAAAGATCCGCAAGAGGGTCAACCGGCGAAAAGACGGAAGGAACCGCCCTTGCCGGTCGCGGCTCCGACAGGCGAGGTAGACCAGGGAAGGACAGGCGGAAATGATGCAACTGGGATGTTGGGGGCGCCGGCGGGGCGCTGTTTTGCTCGCCGCGCTGTGTTTGGTAGGCGGGCAGGGATGCCTCAGTTTCGTGCATTCGCTCGATCTGCCGCCCAAGGAGCAGATCGCCCAGGGAGAGATGATTCCCGGCCCCTGCCGTAATCACGTCCATGTCTTCCTCATCCACGGCATGGACCCGCTCGACCTGGCGAACCTCGGCGGCTTGACGGAGTACATCCAACAGCTCGGCTACATCAAAACGCATTACGGGCAGCTCTATCACCTGTGGGAGTTCAAAAAAGAGATGCTCCGTATCCACAAGCAAGAACCGCAGGCGCGTTTCGTGGTGGTCGGCTTCAGCTTCGGGGCCAACGTGGCCCGCGAGCTTATCAACGCCGTAAAGGAAGACGGCATCGTCATCGATTTGCTGGTTTACCTGGGCGGCTGGACCCTGGGCAATACGCCGCGCACGCAACCCGAGCACGTGGCCCGCGTCGTCCATATCCTGGCGTTGGGCTGCTTCTGGGACGCCTCGTTAGACCGCGCGGAGAACCTCCATTACAACAACGTCTGGCACTTCGGCTCGCCGACGCATCCGCAAACGCGCGAGTTGCTAGCCCGCGAGCTGGCCCTGGTGGCCGCGCGAGTCCCTTATGTTGAGAAGGTGCCGCCGCTGCCGCCCGAATTGGAAGATGAGATACCCAAACCCCGCCGCCTGACTCCGGATCAGGTTAAGCAAATGCCGTCGCAACTGCCGTCCGAATGGGGCTTCCTCAACTCGCGCACCGCCGCCGGAGAACCGCGCCCTCCGCAACTGGCGCAACCCACGGAAACCTCCAACGTCCGCCCGGTGCCGTTCGCCGTCATTCCGTGATTCGGCGAACGGCCGGCGTCAGCCGGCTGGTGGAGATCCTTCGGCGAACGGCCGGCGTCAGCCGGCTGGTGGAGGTTTTACCAGCCGGCTGACGCCGGCCGTTCGCCGCTCTGTGGTTAGTCTTCTTGTTTCACAGGATTGCGCAGAGTGCCGAGTTTTTCGATTTCGACTTCGACCACGTCGCCGTCCTTGAGGAAGACGGGCGGCTTGCGTGAAAGGCCAACGCCGGAGGGCGTGCCGGTGAAAATGAGATCGCCCGGTTCCAGCGTGGCCACTTGCGAGATGTAAGCGAGCAGATCGCCCGCGCGGAAGATCAGCTCGCGCGTGTTGCTGTCTTGCATGATCTGCCCATTGAGCCGTAGACGGATGGAGAGATTATGTGGATCTCCTATCTCGTCCATTGTCGTCAGGTGGGGGCCGATCGGTGCGAAGGTATCAAAGGACTTGCCGGCCAGCCATTGCTTGCCATCTTTCTTGAGCTGCCAGTCCCGGGCCGAGACATCGTGTCCAACGGTGCAGCCGGCCAGATAATCCATCGCCGCGGTCGCACTCAGATGGCGTCCCTTCTTGCCGACGACCAGCACCAATTCCGCCTCGTAATCGACTTCCCGGCTGACGGCCGGCAAGCGGATGGCTTCGCCGGGTCCGATGAGGGCCGTGGCGAATTTGCTGAAAAGGACCGGCTCTCGGGGGATGGGCACGCCGCTCTCCGCGGCGTGATCGCGATAGTTGAGTCCGATGCAAATAATCTTGGGCGGATCGGGAATGGGAGCGAGGAGCTTGACGCCGGAAGCGGGATAGCGCACCGCATCAGGCCGCGCCGCCGCCTCAGCCGCGCTCTGGAGAATGGCGGCCCCGCCGGCTAGCAACTCTCGTACGCTCTTGGGCAGATCGGGTCGGGTGGCATGGAGGTCGATATACGTTTCGCCCTGAAGCACGGCCGCTCGCGGGCCGGCGGGAGTTTGAATGGTTGCCAATTGCATAATGTCCTCGGAAAAGAGCGAGCGGGGGTGCCGCCATCATTTACCGCAGGTTTTGCACAGGCGGGTCATGTGGTGCAGCATGTCGCGCACCGAGATCATGCTGAGGGGTTGGCCGTCCTTGAGCACCGGCAGATGGCGATAGCCGCCGACATCCATTTGATGCAGCACGTATGCCAGCGTATCGGTTGGCCGCACGGTCGTCGGATTGGGGGTCATGAACTCGCTCACTGGCCGATCCGTGCGGTCCACGATAGGGTCGGCCACCTTGGTCAACAGATCGCGCTCGCTGAAAATACCAAGCAATTTGCCGGCGTTATCTACAATCAGCACCGCCCCGATGTCGTTGGGCAGCATGATTTCGATGGCCTGCTTCACGGTCGCTGTCGGCGCTAGGGTGATCGCCTGCCGCGGCTCCAACTGGCTCACCGTGTCTTCCATCAAGCTACGCTCGACGCGGTCTTGTGCCGCCGGCCGATCTAGCTGTGTTAAATCGGCGAGACAGTTCTGGCACTGTTCGCTGCCCGGAAGATTGTCGTGTGCGCAGTGAGGACAAATCATAACGGTTTTCGGTTTTCGGTTTTCAGTTTTCGGTTTTCGGTCGAAGAGTGAATCCAAGCACTTAGGAACCGAAAACCGAAAACCGAAAACTGAAAACTATTCCACGGTCCACGTTTCATCGCTGGCGAACAGGTCTTCGAGCTTTCCGGCGCCGCGCGTGGCGATGATGTCCTCCATTTGTTTGTTGAGGACGTCCTCGTAGGTCGGTCGCTGGACGCAACGGAAGACGCCGAGGCATTCTGGGAAATCCGGATAGACCATGCGGCTTAGCAGGTAGGCCAGGCACGGCTCGTGGGCCTTTTCGTCGTGGACAAGTAAATCGTCAAGGGCGACGCCGTTGCCGAGATCGACCACGTCCGGATTGAATCCGTTGAGGCGGATCCCCTTGTTGCGGTCCTTGCCGAAGACGAGCGGCCGGCCGTGCTGGAGATACAGTACGTTATCGGCTTTGACGCTCTTGTCGGTGGCGTACTCGAAGACGCCGTCGTTGAAAATCTTGCAGTTCTGATAAACCTCGACAAACGCGGTGCCCTTGTGAGCGGCGGCGCGCTTCAGTGTCTCGGTCAGATGGTTGATGTCCACGTCCAGCGTGCGGGCCACGAAGGTGGCGTCGGCGCCCAAGGCAAGCGAAATCGGACGCAAAGGCGTGTCGATGGAGCCGAGCGGACTCGACTTGGTTCGCGTACCGATGCGCGACGTGGGCGAATATTGTCCCTTTGTCAGACCGTAAATCTCGTTATTGAAGAGGACGATTTTCAAATCCATGTTGCGGCGGATGGCGTGAATCAGATGATTGCCACCGATGGACAGGCCGTCGCCGTCGCCGGTGATAACCCACACGCTCAGGTCCGGCCGAGCCAGCTTCAAGCCGGTGGCGATGGCGGGAGCGCGGCCGTGGATGGTGTGAAAACCATAAGTGTTCATGTAATAGGGGAAGCGGCTGGAGCAGCCGATGCCGGAGATGAAGACGAACTTCTCGCGCGGAATGCCGAGACCGGCCAGCGCTTTCTTCATCTGCGCCAAAATCGAGTAATCGCCGCAACCCGGACACCAGCGCACTTCTTGATCGCTGGCCAAGTCTTTTGGCTGTAAAGTGTTCAGGGCCGTCATCGTGGACATGGAAGCAACCTCTTTGGTGGGGCGTATGGTTCAATCAGAATCATTCATCCACAGATTACACAGATTACATAGGCAAAAAAATGATCGTTCTTGTCTGTGTAATCTGCGTAATCTGTGGATGATATTATTTCAATAACTCCTCGATTTTCTCCTCGATCTCGCTGACCAGGAACGGCTTGCCCTGGACTTTGTTCAGTCCCACGGCATCGATCAGGTAGGTGGCGCGGATGAGCGTGCGCAGCTGGCCGCCGTTCAGTTCGGGGATCAGCACTTTGCGATAGCGCTTGAGGACTTCGCCGGTGTTGCGCGGCATGGGATTGAGATAGCGCAGATGCGCCTGCGCGACCTTCAAGCCCTTCCGCTGCGCCCGTTGGCAAGCGGTAACGATCGAGCCATAAGTGCCGCCCCAGCCAAGCACAAGCACATCGCCTTCGGCTGGACCCATCACGCTCAGCTCCGGAATCTCTTTAGCGATATTGGCGATCTTCTGAGCGCGTGTGTGGACCATATGTTCATGGTTGGCGGGATCGTAGCTAACGTTGCCGGTGATGTCTTCTTTTTCCAGGCCGCCGATGCGGTGCTCCAGGCCGGGAGTGCCGGGCACGGCCCACGGCCGCACGAGCCGAGCGTCGCGTTCGTAGGGGTGGAACTCGCCCGAGCCATTGCCGTTGCCATTGCTACTGGCATGAGGCTGGGCAAATCGCACGGGGATCTTCGGCAATTTCGCCGGGTCGGGAATCAGCCACGGTTCGGCGCCGTTGGCGAGATAGCCGTCCGACAGCAATAACACCGGCGTCATGAAACCGACGGCCAAGCGGACAGCTTCGAAAGCCATGTTGAAGCAATCCGCGGGCGAGCAGGGCGCGACGACGCAAACCGGACATTCCCCGTTTCGGCCGAACATCGCTTGTAGCAGGTCGGCTTGCTCGGTCTTGGTCGGCAAGCCGGTGCTAGGTCCGCCGCGCTGCACATCAACAATGACGACCGGCAATTCGGTCATGACGGCCAGGCCGATCGCCTCGGACTTGAGGCAAATACCGGGGCCGCTCGTGCCCGTGACGCCGAGCGTGCCGGCGAAGGAAGCGCCGATGGCCGCGGCCATGGCCGCAATCTCGTCTTCTGCTTGCAGCGTCCGCACGCCGTAACGTTTCAGCTCGGACAGCTGATGCAGAATGTCCGAGGCCGGCGTGATGGGATAGCTGGCATACACCAACGGCACATTGGCCTGCTTGCTCGCCGCGGTCAGGCCGATTGCCAACGCCTCGTTACCGGTGATCTTGCGATAGCGGCCCGGCGGGATTTTCGCCTTGGAGACGCGATAATGCACCGGCATCGCCTCGGTCGTATCGCCGTAGTTGTAACCCGCTTTCAGCGCGCGCGAGTTGGCTTCCATCACGCTCGCGTTCTTGCTGAACTTGCTCGCGATCCAGCGCAGGGTTGGATCCAGCGAGCGTTCATAGAGCCAATACACCAGACCCAGCGCGAAAAAGTTCTTGCACCGATCGGCCTCGCGGGTGCTCAGCTTCAGCTCGGCCACGGCCTCGCGATTGAGCTTGGTGATGGGTGCGGCCAAGACGCGGTAGCCCTTGAGCGAACCGTCCTCTAGCGGATTGTTGGTGTAGCCGGCCTTGTGCAGGTCGCCGGCGCCGAAGGCGTCGGAATTGACGATGAGGATTCCGCCCGGTTCCAGATCTTTCAAATTCGTTTTCAGGGCGGCGGGGTTCATGGCGACGAGCGTGTTGAGCTGGTCGCCGGGGGTATGAATGTCGCTGTTGCTGAAATGGATCTGGAAGCCGGAAACGCCGGCGAGGGTGCCGGCAGGAGCGCGAATCTCGGCGGGATAGTCGGGCAGCGTGCTGATATCGTTGCCGAGCATGGCCGAGGTGTGCGTGAACTGCGTGCCGGCCAGCTGCATGCCGTCGCCGGAATCGCCGGCCAATCGAATCGTTGCTTCGCCTATTTCTTCGACGGGAATGGGTTGACGCGGTCGCACGGTGCCAGGATTCAAAACCGTCATGAAAAAGAAGCCTCCGGGCGGAAAATTGAGTGGTTAGGTGGTTGGGTTGTTTGGTGGTTAACGACCCAACCACCGAACTACCTCACAACCTAACCAGGCCTCTCGTCTCAGGCCCCTTCCGGTTCGAGGGGCACGACATTGGGATCGGGAGGCTGGTTATATATTGTAGAAGGAAAATGCTCCGCAAGGTAGTGGACGATGCGTTTAACGGACAACACACCCAGCGGTCGCCCCGCCGCATCGACCACGGGCAGATGCCGATAACCTCCCTCCTCCATCAGACGCACGGCAGCACCAATGGGATCCTTGGGATGAACGACAACGGGGTTGCTGGTCATGCACAGGGCTACAGGCACGCTCAAGGGCAGGCCGGCGGCCAATACACGCCGCAACAGGTCGCGCTCGGTGAAGAGGCCGACCAGGAGATCGTCTCCTCGGCAAACCAACACACAGCCGACGCGCTGTTGCCGCATCAGGGCGACGGCCTCCGCCACACTCTGTTCTGGTCGAATCCGCCACGGCGGCGTTGGGTGCAAGCGACAGACGCTTTCGCTCTTGAGATTTCGCGCCAGCTCCATATTTGAGATTTTTGAGGGCTTTCTGTTCCGCGAGCCGTTCCGATTGTGATGCTGGTCTCTCGGCCTACGCTCGTCCGTGGGACTCTCTTTAATTTAAGATAGCACCTGAACTTGCCGAGGACAGATTAAAAATAAGCCAGGCAAGGTAAGCAAGCCTAGTTGAGAATACCGATAAACGGGATTGTGCTATCCGGCAGGGGGTTGACACGCGCCTCTCGCCAGAGATGATTGTCGTTATCGGTTCGCACGGCGGCAAGGGGTGCAACCTGACACGAGGATGGGATGGATAGCAAATTATCGAATCGCGTCGTCTTGGTGACGGGCGCATCCGGCGGCATCGGCGGCGAGCTGGTGCGTGCCTTCGCGACCGAAGGCGCTCGCGTGGTCGCTCACTTTAACGAGCACGGCGATGCTGTCCGCGAGTTGGCCCACGAGCTGGGCGCGGCCTGCGTCCCCTTCGGAGCCGACTTGACGTTAGAGGCCGACGTCGAACGGCTATTCGCCGAAATTGAGGCCGGCCTTGGCCCGGTGGAAGTCCTTATAGCCAACGCCGGTTACTGGCCGGCCGAGGATGTGCCCTTGCAGAATATGACGCTCAAGCAGTGGGACAGCACGCTGGCCGTGAATCTCACCTCGGTTTTTTTGTGCATGCGTGAATTCTTTCGCGGCATCGTCCGGCACCAAATCGCGGACCCTGCAGGTGTGTTAATCGGCTCGACAGCCGGCATTTTCGGCGAGGCTGGCCACGCCGATTACGCCGCCGCCAAGGCGGGCCTGACCTACGGCCTGGCCCGCAGTCTGAAAAACGAGATTTGCCGCATCGCTCCGCGCGGCCGGGTCAACGTCGTCTGCCCTGGCTGGACGCTGACACCGCATGTTCAACAGGTCACACTCGATCCGGCGAAGTTGGAACGCGTAAAGCAGACTATTCCCCTCCGCAAAATCGCTCGCGCTCACGACGTGGCGATGGCGGTTATCTATCTGGCATCGAGCCATCTGTCGGGGCACGTCAGCGGGCAAATCGTAACCGTGTCCGGCGGTATGGAGGGACGGGTGTTGTATCGGCCGGAGGAGACGGAGCCGACCGCAAGCTAGGAAACATACCCGTTTAGCGACGCTTCGCAGAAGCGTCGGAGGCGCACGACGCTTCTGCGAAGCGTCGCTAATCACTATATGATCTCGAAATGCACTCTAAAGGAAGATAGGGGAACCTCAAGGACAATTTAGGCCTCCAATCACCGAATCCGTGTCTGGAATGCCTTCGATTGGACACTGTTCGGGATCTTCGCCCGCTGCTCGGATGAGGTTGTCGAGGTTCGCAAGGTCCGTAGAACTAGCCACGATCCGCATCCCATCTGGACTCCACGCCACCCATTCGCCCGCGTGTTGAGCCAGTTGGTGCAAGGGGAACTTCAATCGATTCCTCACATACTCCTGCATATCCATTTCCACGATTCTCCTCCTTGCAACAGGGCACGAAGTGAACGATTTGAGGGTAGCGACCACTGAACTCCCTGTCAACGAATCTATGCGGCTTGAACTTTTCGTCCCCTCCGCGCACCTTTCCTTTTGGAGTCGCCAGTCGTGATTCCGGGAGGACGTAGCAATGACCGGCCCGGCGGATTGGCTCCATGAAAGGCTACTGGTGCTTCGCTGCCAGACCGGCGACCCCGTCGCCTTCGAGGAGTTTGTCCTCTTGTACCAGCCGCGTTTGCGTTACTTCCTGCGCGCCATGCTGCGCGGCGAGAGCGACCTGGAAGACCACTTGCAAGAGCTCTGGCTCGACGTGTACCGCGGCATCGGCCGGCTGAACCAGCCATCCGCCTTCTCCGCCTGGCTCTACCGCATCGCCCGCAATCGAGCGTTCCGCGTCTTGCGGAAGCGGCGAGAGCCGCCGCGCTCGCTCGACGACATCGACCCACCAGCCAAGGACGACGACGAATCGCGCTGGTCGGCGGAGGATACTGAGTACCTCCATGCCGCGCTCGATTCTCTGGGTCCGGAACATCGAGAGGTGCTGCTTCTTCGCTTTATCGAGGAGATGAGTTACGAAGACATCGCGCGCGTCACGGGAAGTCCGGTCGGCACCGTTCGTTCGCGGCTTCACTATGCCAAACGCGCCCTGCGTGATGTTCTGGAAAGGATGAACGATTATGACTGAGCACGAATTGATCCAGGCCTTACGGGAGCTAATCGCCAAGGCATCTGCCGGCGCGCCGGACCCACGGCTGATGGCTCGCGAAATCAGCCGCCGCGATCAGCAGCGAATACGGCTGCTGGCGGGCCTAAGCATCTTCTTCTGGCTGCTCGCCGCGGCGGGGTTGGTGCTCCTTTGCGTCGGTCTCGATCGCTTCGTCATCTATGTCCGCATCGCCGATTATTATCCAAACACGCAACCGGACGATGCCGAGCCGCACGATGCGAAGGTAGTGCCGCTCTCCGATTCCCGCAGGCTCCTTGCCGATCCCCGAGCGATGGCGAGGATACATGGCACACAATTATTGCATCAGACCATCTGGTACGTAGCCGGCTCGATCGGATCGTTGTTTCTGGCTGCACTCTGCACTGTCTCGCTCGTCACCGCTTCGCGGCGCGCGACATTGCAGCAAATAAATCTCAACTTGATGCAGCTGGCAGAACAAGTCAGGCAATTGCAATCGGCCAATGCGTCTGAGAAGATCCGCAGGGGTGAAGCTTCCTAGAGCAAAATCGCGGTGACAACACTTCAGAGCCCGAAGCGTAAGCGAGGGAAGCCCCCTCGCTTACCCTTCGGGCTCTGAAAGTTAATGCGCATTCTTTCGTGCCGGCAACACCTCCAGCTTCAGATCCTTGAATCGCACCTCCATCGGCCCACCAGCGTGGATTTGCAGACCAAAGATGCCGCGGCGCGAGAGTTTCGCGTCGTTCATGTCCACGCACAGCTTGCCGTTGATGTACGTCCGCACGCGGCTTCCGTGGGCCATGATCTCGTAATCGTTCCATTCATCCGTCTTGAGGTGCATCTCGCCGGATTTGTCCCACAGGAGACCGCGGCCATTCTCTTCGTAGAGCTTGCCCCACCAGCCGGCGCCGATGTCGGCCTGCGGACCGCGCATCTCGCCTTCGGGCAACGCCTCGCTGCGGAACTGGATACCGCTATTCTCCTTGTTCGGCACCAATTTCACCTTCAGCGTCAAACGGAAATCGGCGGCCGCCATTTGGCTTTTCAGGAATTCGTTTCGCTTCAAACCGGGGCTTTTGCCGACGATTTCGCCGTTTTCAACCGACCACAATTTCGCATCGCCGTCCCAGCCGGTCAGATCCTTGCCGTTGAAAAAGTCCTTGGCGTTGTCCGGCGTGGCGAGGATCGGCACCTGGGTCGGATTGCGCAGATACGCGATCAGTGCGCTCACTTCCTCGTCGCTTAGCGTCTTGAGCAGATCGTCGGGCATCATCGACGTGGGGCTGGTGGAGCGCTCGTCGATCTCGTTGACGGGGACGGTCAGCGTCTCGTTGGCGGTGAGGACCGTGAGAGCGGCGGGCGTCTCGGCCCGAACGATGCCGGTGATGACCCGGCCGTTTTGCAGCGTCAGCACCGTCGCCTTGTAATCGTTGGGGATCACCGCGCTGGGATCGAGGACGTTCTCCAGCAGGTAATCGAGATTGGCCCGGTTGGAACCGGTGATGTCCGGGCCGACCTTGGCGCCGGTGCCGTAGAGCGTGTGGCACTGCTGGCACGTCTTGGCGAAGACGGCCCGGCCCAGCGACAGATCCGGCGCTCTTGCGGGCGCGGAGAGTTTCTTTTTCCAGAAGGAAATGAGTTTGAGACG
Organism: Gemmataceae bacterium; assembly: GCA_035653735.1. Classification (GTDB taxonomy): domain Bacteria; phylum Planctomycetota; class Planctomycetia; order Gemmatales; family Gemmataceae; genus JAJPHU01. The sequence goes on along the minus strand of DASRBG010000107.1, from coordinate 8,949 downwards.
ATCGGCCGGCGTACTGCGGACGATGCCCCATACCTTGGCGATGCGTTCGTCCAGCGTCTTATCGTGGAGGTTGCGGAGCTGGCGCACGATCTCGGCGGGCACATCCGAGGCCGGTACCGTCTTGGCCGCGATGGCCTCGATCAGCGCCTTGCCGTAAGCGGCCCGCGAGGCCAAGGTGCTCAAAGCGTCGCGTTTCTCCTCCGGAGTCAGAGAACCGAATACCTGCAGGAGCACTTGCGGCGTCTTCGGATCGTCGTAGAAAGCCAAGGCGCGCAAGGCGGCGGCACGCAGCGCCTTTTCGCCGATCAATCGCTGCAAGACGGGAGCAAGATCCTTGTCCCGCGCGTCGAGCAGCGCGGCAAGGGCGGCTTGCCGCGCCCCAGCGTCGGCGGCATGGTCGCTCAAGACGCGCCGCAACTCCGTGAAGGCCGCCCTATCGCCGAAAATCACGGCCAGAGACGTGGCTTGTCGCCGTACCTCGGCGTCGTTGCTCTGCGAGAGCCTGGTGAAGGCGGCGGACCATTCGCTCGACATGTTCACGCGCCGCCGGCCTTTCAGCGCCTCGTGGATGGCACGCAAGACCACTAGCTGGCGCCCTGCATTTTCCTCGGCGGCGAGCGTCTTCACCACCAGCGCCAACGCTTCTGGCGTGCCTGCCGAAGCGATCCGCCGGGCCATGAACGGCAACAGCAAGGGCGACGTCTTCGCTTCAGAAGCTAGTTGCAGTGCCCGCTCCGGCTCTGCTCCGCCCAAAGGCTCCAGCGCGTACCAGTACATGAGCGGCAAATTCGGGTCGCCCGCGTCCTCGGAGTGCATCAGCAGTCCGCGCAGCACGTCCCAGCGTTGCGCCAGCGGCAAGCGTTGCATGCCGCTGGCGAGATACAAACGTACCACCGGCGACGTGTCGTTGACCGCCATCTTGGCCATTTTCGTTAAGAGTGTCTCGGAAGCCTTGCCGCACTCCAAAGCCAGTTGCACCGCCCAGCCGCGGACATAGGGCGCCTCATCGCCGAGCGCTTTGCAAATGCTTTCTTCCGTCAATCCGCCCGTGACGTGCAATGCCCACAGACCGCGAAGCCGCCGCGTCTCGTCCTTGTGCTCGAAGGCGATTTTGGACAGCGCTTCGTGCGTCCTCAGTTCGAGCTTGCCGCGCTCTTGCAGCAATCGCTGGGCGTGCCGGACATACCACTCGTTTTTGTGCAACAACAGCTCAACCAGCTCCTTCTCGCTCTTTTTGCTCAGGTCCACACCCGTCGCCGACGGGGTGCCGCGATAGCTGATCTTGTAGATGCGGCCGTTGCCGCGGTCCCAAATGTTCGGGTCGGTGTGGTGGCACGCTTGCTTGTCGTACCAGTCGAGGAGGTAGACATTGCCGTCCGGGCCGTAGCGGAAATTGATGAACCGCGCCCAGGCGTCGTTGGCCAAGAGGAAATCGGGGCCGTGCGAGGCGACGAAGCCGGAGCCTTGGGGTTTCAGCACGTCCATGTTAAGGCGATGGCCGTGGACGTTGCCCATGAACATGCGGCCGTTGTACTCCTGGGGCCAGGCGCCGCCCTGATAGAGCATCAGGCCGCAATGGGCATGGCCGCCGCCGAGGCTGCTGGAGGTGTTGATCGCCGCCCACGGATTGGCGCCCTGCCAGTGCAGATGGTCGGCGATGGTCTGGATGTCGGCGTAAGTGTAGGGGTTGAAATGCGATCCAGCCTGTCGAAAATAGCGGCCGCCCTGGATGATATGGAAAGCGTGAGGAATGACGCAGGCTTCGACAAACGCTTGACCGTGGGCGTCGAAGTCCAATCCCCATGGATTGCTGGTGCCGTGGGCGAACACCTCGAAGACGTGCCGGGTCGGGTGGTAGCGCCAGACGGCGGCGTTGAGCCGCACGCGGTCCTTGTCAGGCGTGCCGGGTTTGCCGACGCGCGAATGCGTGAAAACGCCGTGGCAGCCGTACAGCCAGCCGTCCGGTCCCCAGCGGAAAGCGTTCAGGGTTTCGTGCGTGTCCTCGTAGTGCCAGCCATCGAGCAGGATTTGCGGTTTGCCGGCCGGCTTGTCCTCGCCCGGTTTGACCGGCACGAACATGAAGTACGGGGCCGCGCCGATCCACACGCCGCCGAAGCCGACCTCCAGCCCGCTCACGAGGTTCAATCCCTCCATGAATACCGTGCGTTTGTCGAACTTGCCGTCGCCGTCCGTGTCCTCGAAGATCAAAATGCGGTCTTTCGCCTCCTTATCGGGTCGCCGAATGGGGTAACTGTACGCCTCCGCCACCCAGAGCCGGCCGCGATCGTCGAGGCAGAAAGCGATGGGCTGTTGCACGTCCGGCTCACCGGCGAACGGCGTCGCCACGAAGCCTTCCGGCAAAGTCATCGCGGCGGCGGCCTTCTCCGGCGGCAGTCCGGCATATTTGTAAACGTCCGGCGGCAGGCTCGCGCGCACCGGCAAGTTTGGCTTGTCGGCGTAGAAACGGAAATCGTCGAAATTGATGTGGCCCCATCCACCGGAGTGCTTATCGACCAGGCGAATGAAAATCTCCTTGCCCTGATGTTGCCGCAGATCCACCATTACCCGGCGAAGGTTTTCCTCATCCACACCGGAGGTAAGCGAAATGACTTCCTTGGTGTCGTTGCGGACCAACTCGACGCGGGTTTCTGGATGCGCTCCCCCGCCGATGAGAAACGACGCCCATCTATGCGTCACCCGGAAGGGAACCGAGGTGAGCGTGCCCTGCGGCGCGTCGCCATGCAGCTCATAGCTGCCGATCCAATAATCGCCCTGATGCTGGCTTTTCATATCGCCGCGTCGCCGGGCCACCGTGTCGCCCTTGATTGGCTGGCCGCGAAAAGCCTCGCCCTCCGCCGTCCAGTCCTTGAGTGTGCCCGTCTCAAAATCGAGGTTGAGCCGTTTGCCATCCGCTCCAACCGGCCGCACCCCCTCTTGCGGCGTCGCGGGAGCTTTCTCATCCGCGGCGAACGCGGGCAAGAAGGACACGATAGCAACGATAATAAAACCAAGGACCCGACACATAATGATTCTCCAGCTACTCAAGCGATGCCGAAACGGTGTTGCTTGCTATTGTGTGTCTGTAATCGCCGATGTCAACGAGGGGACATGCACGATGTGTTTTGTCCGAGCCGCGCACGCAGCGCAGCGGAGGAAGCGGCGCGAAGAGCCGCGACCGTAAGGGAGCGATGTTGTCTCTCGCTCCCTTACGGTCGCGGCTCTCCACCTGCTGCGCTGCGTGCGCGGCTCGGACAACAATGCTCGGCACGATATTTGCCAATAAAATCATTCAGATGATAAGCGGTTTCCGCAGTCTGATAAAGGAAAGGACAAATAAAGAGGCCACAGTCATGTCGAGTTATCTGGGACCATTGCAAGTCGAATGCGACGCCCCTCCTTATCCGATCGTCCGCGCCTGTCGCAAACTGGGCATGAACGAACCGGAAGACGTTCGCTGGTGCCGTAAGGGCCATCACTCTCGGCGCTCTCACGGTTGGATTCACTTTCTGACCAATCCCTTCTGGGGACGCGAGGAGGCGGAAGAGCACCTGTGCGTGTGTGGTCGGCAGTTGCCCATATTGGAGAGCTACTGTTTCACTTTTCAGACGGGCGAACAGGTTGAGTATGAGATGGCCCAGTGCCCTCGCTGCCGCACAATCTATTGGGAAAAAGCGTGACACCGCCAACCGCTGTCCGCTATCCGCCATCTGCCAGACATCACCGACATAGGTTTGCGGTCAGCGGATAGCGGTTAGCGGATAATCGATTCGATCACCTGGCCGCTCGTCTCCGTTAGCCGTTCATCGCGGCCATCGTGCAGGAAAGTCAATTGCTTGTGATCGAGTCCGAGCAGAGCGAGAATGGTGGCATGGATGTCGTGAACGTGGGCGGGTTTGTCCACGGCGTACAGGCCGATTTCATCGGTGGTGCCGTAGGTGGTCCCCCCTTTGATCCCGCCGCCGGCCATCCACATGGTGAAGCCGAACGGGTTGTGATCGCGCCCGTTGCCACTTTCGCTCATTGGTGTGCGGCCAAACTCACCTCCCCAAACCACCAGCGTCGAATCGAGCATGCCACGACGCTTCAAATCTTTCAGTAAGCCGGCAATCGGCCGATCGCTTTCCCGGCACGACTGGGCATGGTTCTTATCCAAATCACTGTGGGCGTCCCACCGGCTACCCGAACCCATGTACAGTTGCACGAAACGCACGCCGCGCTCGACCAGGCGGCGTGCCAACAGACAGTTGCGGCCATTGAGCGTTGTCTCCGGGCGGTCGAGTCCATAGAGCCGTTGCGTCTCGGCGGTTTCCCGTGAGAGATCGACAACATCGGGGGCGCTGGATTGCATGCGATAGGCCAACTCGTAGGCGGCGATGCGGGCCTCGATGGTCTCGGTCTCCGGTTGGGGATCCAGTAAGACGCGGGCACGGGATCGGCGTCGCGTCGGTCCCACAAGACGGGAAGCATAGTGCTTATTTAGCTCGTTAATGTAATCGACCTTGGCGCGTTGGCGGGCAGCGCTGATTCCTGCGGGCGGATCGGCGTAGAGAATCGGCGTCTTGCCGGGCGCGAAGTGCGTGCCCTGATAGGTGGCCGGCATGAAGCCGGTGCCCCAGTTGCGATCGCCGCCTGGCGGCTCGCCATCGGAGTCGGTCAACACCACGAAACCGGGCAGATTATCGCACACCGTCCCCAGGCCATAGAGCGCCCACGCTCCCAGCGAGGGCCGGCCGGCGCGAAGATTACCGGTGTTCATCTGGCAGATGCCGGCCACGTGCGTCTGCCCGTCGGCGCGACAACTTCGGATCACCGCGAGGTCGTCCGCGCAGGTAGCGATTTGCGGATACCAGTCGCTGACCCACAAACCAGATCGTCCATGTTGGCGGAAAGTGCGCGTCGATGCCAAGAGCGGCGTGTTGGCCGTGCTGCCCATCGCCGTCATCGGTTTGGGGAAGCTCGACGGCAAGGGTTTGCCCGCTAGTTTTTTCAACTGCGGCTTGGGATCGAACAGATCGATATGACTGGGTCCGCCATCCATGAAACAGAAGATCACACTGCGCGCGCGAGCGAGAAAGTGCGGAGCGCGCGGTGCCAGCGGGTTCGCCGCCGAACCGCTCGCGCTGCCTTTGGCGTCGCGCGCCAGGAGCGCGGCCAGAGCCAGACCGCCGAAGCCGGCCCCGGCGCGCAGGAGGAATTCACGGCGAGATGCGGGCTGAGCGAAGTGGCTCAATCGAGGAACAGGGGGAAGACTCATGGCGTCCATCAAGGGGGCGAAGTACCGGGGGCGAGTGCTTCATTCGACATCAAGGAACTCCGCGGAGTTCAGCAAGGCATGGCAGAAATCGACCAAGGCCGCTGCGAAGGCGGCGTCGCGTGGATTCGGTTGGCGAGCAGGGGGTGTCAACCCCGCGGTTTGCCGTGGGACCGGGGGCATTACTGCCCCCGCTCGCCCAACTGGCGATCCTACCAACCGGGCCTGACGCAGCAGGAACTTCTCCGCCGCGGCGATCTCCTGGGCATCTGGCTCACGGCTGAAGGCTCGCAGGTAGGCGGTGCGGATCAGCTGCGCGGGAACGTGCCCATGTTCCGCCAGAAGCGAGCCGGCCAGATGGCGGGCTTGGTCCAGGGTGAACTCGCCATTGAGCATGGCCAAGGCCTGCGGCGCCGTGATGGTAACGGGGCGAACCGGACAGCTGTTCACGCGATCGGGCTGATCGAAGGCCGCGAAAAGCGGATAGGCGAAATTGCGCTTGGCCAATACGTAGACAGAACGTCGGTTGCGATCGCATGGCTTTTCGTCGGGATCCCAAGCATATTTGCCTTCCATGACGACGGCGGGCAAGAGAGGGCAATTGCTGGGTCCGCCCATGCGCGGGTTGAGCTGCCCCGATACTTGAAGTACGGCATCGCGGATCGACTCGGCCTCCCGCCGCTTGATCCGGGCGTGCCACAAGAGTTTATTGCTGGGATCAGCCGCGAGGGACTTCTCGACCGTGGGGTTACACGCGGGGAGCGAGGCCTGCCGATAGGTTGCCGAGGTCACGATCAGCCGGTGGATCGCCTTGAGTTTCCAGCCCTGCCGAATCAGCTCTGAGGCGAGATAATCGAGCAGCTCTGGATGGGTCGGCTTCTCGCCCTGGACGCCGAAATCGTTGGGCGTTCCCACAATGCCGACCCCCATGTGATGTTGCCAAATGCGATTGACGATGACGCGGCTGGTTAGCGGATGATCGGGCCGGCACAACCAGCGCGCTAGATCCGCTCTTCGCTGTCCCTCCCCATCGGGAGACCGGGAGACTGGGAGACCGGCAGACAAGGAGACAGCATCAGCAAACGTTTTCTCCTTGTCTGCTTGTCTGCTTGTCTCCTTGTCTGGATCCTTGTCTGGAAAAAAGGCGGAGGGAAATCCGGGCCTGACGCGCTCGCGCGGCCGGCGATAGTTGCCCGTTGCCAGGCGATAGGTCGGCGGCGGGTCGCCGTCGATACTGGACACGCCCATTGCTACCGGTAGCGGTTCCGGCTTGCCGGCCTCGATTTTCTTCTGCAAATCATCGTAGATCGCCCGCTTCTCCTTCGATAATCGGCGGTAGGCTCGCGCCATTTTGCGATCAATCTGCTTGCTCGCCAACGCCGCCAGCTGCCGCTGCAACGGCGTTCGTTTTCGGGTCGGCGTCGCCAGCGCCTTCTGCGTGTCGGCATCGAAAGTGTCGATCACTTCCTGACGGATCGCCTTACGCGGCTGGGCGAGAAGAGCATCGCACTGGGCGCGCCATGCCCTTGTATCCTCCCGCCACTTGGCCAGTCGGCGCTGATAGCGCTCCTGCTCTTCGGGAGGCGCCAAGGGCAGATCGTCCCGCTGCATCAGGGGCGTGAAGAAGGCTTGCAGGCGGAAATAATCCTTCTGTGTCAAGGGATCGAATTTATGATCGTGGCACCGAGCGCAGCCAAAGGTCAGGCCGAGGAACGTGGTACCGAAAACATCAGTCATGTCATCGAGAATGTCCTGGCGCACCATGCGATAGTTCGAGCCGTTGTTTTCTTCCGGGTGCAGCCGATAGAAGCCGGTGGCGATGAGAGCGTCGGGATTATTCGGCTCCAGCTCGTCGCCGGCGATTTGCTCAGCCAAGAAGCGATCATAGGGCAAATCGTTGTTGAACGAGCGGATAACGTAATCGCGGTAGCGCCAGGCGTTAGGCCTCAGCCGGTCGAGCTTGAAGCCGTCGGTTTCGGCGAAGCGCACCACGTCGAGCCAGTGCTGCGCCCAGCGTTCGCCGAACTGGGGCGAGTGGAGCAAGCGATCGACCAGCCGTTCGTAAGCATCGGGAGCATGGTCGGCCAGAAATGCCTCGCGCTCGGCCGGGGTCGGAAGCAATCCGGTAAGGTCGAAAGTGGCTCGGCGCAGAAGGGTGAGCTTATCCGCTTGTGGATTCGGTTCTAGTCCCGCTTTTTCTAGCTCGGCCAATACAAAAGCATCGAGCGGATTGCGCACCCAATTCCGTCTACGGACTTTTGGGATGATGGGACGTTTCGGGGGAGCGAACGGCCAATCGGATGGTTTCGACTCTCCCGCCCAACCCGCCCGCAGCGCAAGCAAGGGCAACAAGAAAGCAGCAAGTAAGCGGCAGAACGCGTATCGACGGGGGCGAACACGGAGTCGGCAGACCATAATCGCAACCCATGTTCTGTTGGCGATCCGCGGAGATCGCTACCGAGGCGCAAAAGCGCCGGTCGGCACCTTGCCTGCCGCCGGATGACTGTGCCCCCTTGCACATGGTCAACCAGCCAGGCACGCTCCTTCGAGACCTAACCACTACGAGGCGTCAAAGCACCGCAATCCCGGTCGTCTCTGACATGTGGGATGGGATGCGTAAATTCAGGCAGGAACCACTCGCAGACCTTGCCGTCTCCGCCCCTTCCCTCTCCTTAAGGGAGAGAAAAAAGGGAGGTATTAGCCAGGATACCAGCTAATTCTTTAATGTAATGAGGAAATAGCGCGGTTGCAATGGGGGCGACAATGAGAAAGAGAGAAAGGTTCCTATCGAACTGTTAAAGCTAAACGAATTTGTCGATCGGGTAAACAGCTAGCAACAATTGCTAGGAAGGTTTCCCTTGCTTGCGCTGCGGGCTGGCAAGAGCGCTCAGTCTGATCCTTCGTTGTCAGCCTCCGTATCACGTCTTGACAGTCTTCGCGCATACGGAGCGTGGCGAAGACGTCATCGGCACGCACGACAGCCGCATCTGCGAATCCCTTCTCCAGAGCTTTCTTCAGGGCCGCGACCGCCTCGCGAGCATAGAAGTGTTGCTGACCAGTACACGATCCCGGCATGCGCTGTAGCTCCCCGGCTTTTACTTGAAGGCGGCACGGCAGTAATCAAGCAACCCCAGCGCAAGCAACTCGTCTTCCATCCGCTCGCGGGTCGGTTGGCTCAGCGAATCCGCCACTTCCCGCAGCAACAACCGCGTGAAGCGTTCGCGTGCCAGCAATAGTCGTTTGCGCACCCAGCCGGCATCGACAGGCTTGCCGACGACAGCCGAGAGGCGCTCGGCCATTTCGGCGGAGCGCAGGTCCGGGTAATCCCTCCGCATGCGCAGTACCAAATGGAGCTTCTTGCCGCTCTGCTCTTCCTCCGCGGCCAACGCCCGGAATGCGCGGTTGAATAGCTCGTCGCGCCAGACCTTCAGAAACTCTGCTTCCTCCTCGCTGCTGCATGGGTTCTCGTCGGCGGCCTCATAGTCCTCCTCCAGAGGCCGCGAGCGAACGCGGTCGGCACGCTGGTAGCTGAAGGCCAGGTTGCGGACGGCGGTCTTGAGATAATCGCGAAAGCGGCCGCGGCTTCGGTCGGCTCGGCAGAAGTTGCCGCTGAGAAACCGCAGCGCGAAGGTTTGCACGCACTCCTCGACAGCCTCCCCATGATTGGGGAGGCTACGTAACAACTTGCCCAGGTAGCA